>JBDSIW010000001.1:0-2699 GCA_039917795.1 Verrucomicrobiota bacterium
GAGCAAGGCGGCGCGCTCGTGATCCGATACCAGCGCACCCGAGCCGCGCCAGTCCTGCGCGATGACCAAGGGATTTAAATGCATCGAACCGCGCCTAACGATTTCCAGCAAAGGCTCGGCTTGCGTAAATTTTTCGAGGGATTGAGCGGTGAAATAATTGACGTGCTCCGGCAAAAGGTAGCGGTACTTGGCGCCGAGAATCCGGACGGCGAGTGAATTCAGATTCGGCACGAGAATAAAACAATGGCCGCCGCGCTGCAGCAGCGACGCTGCTTTTTCCAAGAATTTCCTCGGCTCCAACAAATGCTCCATCACCGCCCAAAACGTGATGGCGTCAAAGCGTTGTTCGCCAAATTGAAAATCGAGGAATGATCCAGCCACGATTTCCACGCCGCGGCTCCGGGCATATTCAAGAGCCGACTGCGAGATGTCCGTGCCGGTGCCGCGATAGAAATTGGGAAAGCGGTTTTTCAACTGGTAAAGAAACGCGCCGGTCGAGCAGCCGACATCCAAGACGGATCCCGTGGAGCAGAATCGCCGAAACAAATTCAGTTCCCGTTCAAAACGGACGCTCGCGTAATCACTTTCGAGCTTTTCGGGAGAAAGATAAAATGGGGTGCGCGCCTTGTCGTAAAACGAGCCGCTTACCATTTCCGCGGGAACAGGATTGGCAAAAATCATCGAGCAATCCCGGCAGCGGACGAGACGCAAATCCTGTTTTTGGAGAAATGTTGCGAAGTTATTCTTCCCGCAAAGCGGACAAACACGAGTCGAGCCGCTGGGAAGGCGACTCAAGGATTTCACATTGGAGTTCAAGCTTTAGCGCGTCGGGTTTGGAATAAATTCGGGGTACACGTGAAATCAGGGTTGAGCGCTCGAACTCCAGTCATACCGCAATCGGCGCCTTGATGGCGGGGTGGGGGTCGTAGCCCACCAATTCAAAATCTTCGAACTTGAAGGCGTCGATATTTTTCACAGCCGGATTCAATTTCATTTGCGGCAAAGGACGCGGTTCTCGCGTGAGCTGAAGTTTCGCCTGCTCGAGATGATTGGAATACAAATGCAGGTCTCCAAAGGTGTGAACGAAGGTGCCTGGTTTCAGATCGCAGACTTGCGCAACCATGAGGGTGAGCAAGGCGTAGCTCGCGATGTTGAAGGGCACGCCCAAAAATAAATCGGCGCTGCGCTGGTAGAGCTGGCAGCTCAGTTCGCCATCCTGCACAAAAAACTGGAAGAGCGCGTGGCATGGGGGCAGCGCCATGCTGTCAATGTCAGCAACATTCCATGCGCTTACGATTAAACGGCGGCTATCAGGTTTTTTTTTGATTTGATCAATTACTTGGGCGACCTGATCAATGCCATGACTGCTCCTCCGGACGCGCGGGCCAGCGGCCGTTATGATTGCGTCGTCGGAGGATTCGCCCAGATCAAAAAGAGTCGGCTGATTGGCAGGTTCGCTGGGATTTTCTCGGGACTTGCTTCTGGTTTTTACCCAATTGCGCCACTGCTTGCCATAGACGGGTCCGAGGTCTCCCTTTTTATCTGCCCACTCGTCCCAAATAGTCACTTTATTGTCTCTCAAATAACGAACGTTTCTTTCGCCGCGGAGGAACCACAATAGCTCATAAATAATTGAGCGTAGATGCAATTTCTTAGTCGTCAGCAAGGGAAAGTTGTATTGCAAAGGAAAACGGGCTTGCGCTCCGAAAACTGAATAGGTGCCGGTGCCGGTCCGGTCGGACTTGAATTTTCCGCAGTCGAGGACGAGGCGGAGAAGGTCGTGATATTGGAGCATAAATTATTTCAAAGCTCGGAGCGCCGCTTGACTCAAAACTCACAGACCTGCGCCGGCGTTTCGCGACTGTCGCGCTGTGTCTTCATTGTTTAACATTCTGCCGCCGGTTGCGCCAAATCTTTGCGCGATGGAGGGAAATTATTTCTCAGGAATTTCGTCCACTTTCCGCAAGGCGCGCCGCTTCGCCACGTCGTCGAGCAGCACGGCGATGATTCGTTTCAAATCGTGTTGTTCGCCGTTAAAAAACCAGGCCAGGGCCGGTTGGACCAGAAGCAACGCCCAGAGCCACGGCAAAGCGCTCCCGACAAAGCCGATCATCAACAACTCAAATCCAAGCGCCGCCCAAAAAACTACTTTTCCGGGCAGCGACCAGGACGTCCGCAGGCGGCAGCGAAACATTTGTTTCCCGCCCGGATGCGGCTCGGCGACTGTGGTCAATTGGAGATGGCTCCATCGATTGCCGAAAATTTCGACGTCGAATTCACTCCAACCGGTGTCGGTTTTGTATTGCCAGCCTTGCTCCTCCAATCGCGCCAGAATGGAGCGGATGAAGTCCAGGCGGCTCATCCAGAATTCGGCCCAATATTCGATTTTATCGACGCGCCTGCCTTTGTCCTTGAGCTCGATGGATTCGAGGCTTTCGTAAGCGGCCTGGGGAGTGGGACGCATGCTGAGGCGGCCCTGGTACCGCGCCCAGCCCCGGCAAATCGGCTGTAGAAAGAACAGCAGCGCGACCAACGGCTTGGACCAGAAACGCTTTTTGCTTTTCAGCAACTCGGCCTAGAAACCGGCAGCGACGCAGACGGAAATCGAAAGCAGAACGCTGGCGAGTCCAACCGGCAACAACTGGCGAAATGGAACCGATAAAACGAGGAGGGGCAAACTGACCAGCACGTGATATTCG
>JBDSIW010000002.1:0-9331 GCA_039917795.1 Verrucomicrobiota bacterium
GGACTTGAGCCGCATGCCGTCCACTTCCACGCGATCGTGGTCCGGGTCCACTTTGGTGCCCAGTTCGCGGACTTCTTTCCCGTTGACCCGCACTTGCCCAGCGAGAATAACTTTCTCGCTGGCCCGGCGCGAAGCGACTCCCGCGTCGGCTAAAAATTTTTGCAATCGAACCATGGGAAGGCGGAAGTCGGGATGCGGAACAGGGAACGCGGCATCGATACGGCGCGCGTTGGTTTTCCGCGGTCCGTTTTCGCCGTTCGGAGTTTGAATCAGGCGTCGGGTTTCGTCTTGCGCAGGCCGGTGACGCGTTCGCCGTCTTTCCATTGGCCACGTTTTTTCAAGATGGCGACACGTTCAAAGCGTTTGAGAACGTTGCGTTTGCCCCCAGTGTTGCTGGCGGCGCGGAGACTGCGATGCTGTGACATAAATTTCCTGTTGTGAACCGTCCTTTTTGGAAACGGGGCTGTTTATGTAACACGATACGTTTCAAATGCAATCCGTTAATTGGCGCATTCAAGAGCGCATCTTTCTTGAATTGCGAACACGTTTGTCGCAGCGTCCGACCCGTTTTTGCGATATGACCAAACCAGACTATTGTTGACCAAACCAGACTATTGTTGTTTATGAAACCGAAGATTGTTTGCCGGCGGAGATTCACGGGCTTCACGCTGATCGAACTTCTGGTGGTCATCGCCATTATCGCCATTTTGGCAGGGTTGCTTCTGCCCGCGCTGGCCAAGGCGAAACAAAAGGCGGCGGGGATTTCATGCATGAGCAACACCAAGCAACTCACGCTCGCGTGGATCATGTACGCAGGGGATAACAGCGACCGACTCGTTTATAACTTTCCCGGCTCCGGCCCGCAGGGATGGGTCAACGGCCAAATGTCCTGGGGCGCTACCTCCGACAACATTAACAAAACGAACATGACCGATTCAAAGCTTGGGCCCTACGTCGCGAAAAACCCCGGGATTTTTCATTGCCCCGCAGATGTGAGCAAAGGAGTGGGCCAAGGCGAACAGCGCGTACGCAGCGTTTCAATGAACACATTTGTCGGGGACCCGGGTCCGTCCTATCCGGCGCCCAGTTATGTTTTCAGCGGGTCAGGCTGGCAACAATTCATCAGGGTGAGCGACTTTAAAAAACCATCATCGATGTTCGTTTTTTTGGATGAGCATCCCGACAGCATCAATGACGGATGGTTTGTTTTTTGCACGGGCTCCGGACCCACCGATCTCTCCAAATGGAGTGATTTACCTGCATCTTATCACAATGGCGCGGCGGGCTTTTCCTTCGCCGACGGGCATTCGGAGATCCACAAATGGCTGAATAAAAATACGGTGAGGCCCAACGTGATGAACGGAATCGGCGGACTGCCCTTGACCGTCGTCGGCTCCAAGGTGGACATCACCTGGGTGGCCGAACGCAGCACTCAGAAGAAGTAGAGAGATTGGAAAATTTCTCCTTTCGAATTCGGCCGGGAGAAATATCTCGCTGGTTTTTCCCGCGCTTGTCTCCGCGCTTTCGCCTCTGCTAGGCTTTTTGCATGGAACTCTTTCGTCGCATCTTAACCACCGCTGTCGAGGGCGGAGCCTCCGACATTCACGTCAAAATCGAAACGCCCATTGTCTTCCGCATCAATCGCCGCCTGGTCGCCATCGAAGCGCCGGTTCCCACGGAAGCCTGGATGGCGACGGTCGTACAGAACATGGTCCCCAAACATTTGCTCAAGCGCTTCGAAGAAGACCACGAAATTGATTTCTCCTATTTTCTCCCCGGCGTAGGGCGGTTCCGCACCAACCTTTTCCAGCAGCGCGGCCAGAATTGCCTCGCAATGCGGTTCGTCAAAACGCAGGTGCCGACCTTCGAAGATTTGGGATTGCTCCCCATTCTCAAAAAAATCTCCGCGCTGCCCCGCGGGATTGTCTTGCTCGCCGGCTCCACTGGCTCAGGCAAATCCACCACGCTTGCCGCCATGATCGAATACATCAACGCCAACAGCCGGAAACACATCATCACGATGGAGGACCCGATTGAATACGTGTTTGAAGACAACCAATCCATCATCGAGCAGCGCGAAGTCGGGCTCGACACAATGTCCTTTGAGCATGGGCTGAAACACGTGTTGCGCCAGGACCCGGACATCATCATGGTCGGGGAAATGCGCGACGCGACCAGTTTTTCCGCGGCGATGAGCGCGGCAGATACCGGCCATCTCGTGCTCTCGACCTTGCACACCACCAACGCAGCGCAATCGGTCAATCGCATCCTGGATTTTTTCAAGGCAGACGAGCGAGAACAGGTGCGGCGCCAGCTCGCTGGAACGCTGCAAGCGGTGATTTGCCAACGCATGGTTCCCACGCTCGCGGGCGGCGTTACTCCCGCGCAGGAAGTTTTGCTGAACACCGGCACGGTGCGAAAATTGATCGAGGAAAACCGATTGGACAAACTTCCTGCCGCAATCGAAACGGGGGTGGACGACGGGATGCAGAATTTCAACCAGGCTCTTTTCACGCTAGTCAAGGAAGGTAAAATCTCGAAGGAAGAAGCATTGGCCAAGGCGACCAATGCCCAGGCACTTGAAATGAATTTCCAGGGAATCTTCCTGAGCGAAGGCAAGCGGATCCTGGGATAGAGTTAAAACTTTTCCAGGATCATATCCACGGTGCGAGAGATCGCCCCGAGATTTTCGCGAACGACCTGGAGCGCATTTTTTCCCAATTCCGCGCGCCAGGCGGGGTCCGCCAAAAGACTCGTGATGGAGGCTTCCAGTTCTGCCGCGTCGCGCACCTGAATCGCCCCTTTGTTTTTAACAAAGGCTTCCGCGATGGCAGTGAAGTTCTGCATGTTCGGACCGAAGACCATCGCTTTGCCCAGAGCGCCCGGCTCGATGGGACTTTGTCCGCCCTCGGCCGTCAAACTTTTGCCCACGAAAATGACGGAGGCGTGTTCATAAAAAAACTTGAGCTCTCCGGTGGTGTTCACCAGCAAGCAGTCAACTTCGCCGGGCGGGTGCTTGGTTTGCGGAGTTATCACGCTGCGATAAATAAATTTCACTCCGCGATTCTCCAGTTCGCGGCCGACTTCTTTACCGCGCTCGAAATGCCTCGGAACCAGCACGAGGATCAGGGCGGGAAAAGTTTTTTTCAGGCGAAGGAAAAGTTCAGCCAGGATGGATTCTTCACCGGCGTGGGTGCTGCCCGCAACGAGGATCGGCGCATCCCGGTCCACGCCGATTTGGCCGAGCAAATGGATCACGTCCAGCGGGCGGCGCTCTTCCAGTTGCGCGGCATCGAACTTCAGATTTCCTAAAGGATAAACTTTATCCTGCGGAAAGCCGAGTTCGCGCAAACGCGTCGCGTCAGCTTCATTTTGACAGCCCGCCCCGGCGAACGAGCGAAAAATTGGCCGGAACAAAAAACCAAACCGTTTATAGCCGCGGAAGGATTTTTCGGACAAGCGCGCATTGACGAGGAAAACCGGGATGCCGCGGTCGGCCGCGCTCCAAAGAAAATTGGGCCAGATTTCCGCCTCGATCAGCACGATGGCAGTCGGGTGAATGACCGAGAGCGTCCGGCAAACGATTCTTCGCCCATCGACCGGGTAATAAATTTTCTCGATGTGTTGCGGAAGTTTTCGCTGGAGTTCGCCCATGCCGGTGGAGGTCGTGGTGGAGACGACAATTTTCAGGTTGGGCGCGCGCGGTTCGAGCGCCTGGATCAGTTGGGTGCAGATATTGACTTCACCAACGCTGACGGCGTGCAGCCAGAGAACGGTGCGATTGGTCAGTCCTTGTTTCAGGCGCCCGCTGTGACTGCCGAAACGCTGGGAGAAACCGGTTTGCCAGTTCCCGCGCCGCCACATTTTTAGAAAATAGAATGGGGCGCTGAGCGCGAACCCGACGGCGAAAAGAAAATTATAGAGCCAGCGCATTTGTATCAGTTCCGGAAAAAGATCCACCAGACGATCGCCAGCATTGGCACCATGAAAGGCAATGCCCACTTATAAATGTACTCGAGAAAGTGGGGCGCATGAACTTTCTGTTGGTCCGCAATCGATTTGACCATGAAATTGGGGCCATTGCCAATGTAGGTATTGGCACCGAAAAAAACCGAGCCAACGCTGATGGCGAGGATGAAGTTGTTTAGTTGGATATTGCCCAGGAGGAAAGCGATTTCGATTTGCTCGACGCTGACCGCCTTTGCGGCCAGAGGCGCCGCGAAATATTTTTGCAAAGCTTCCTGCGTATGACGAGCCGGCTCGGCGAGGCTGGAGAGATCCCCACCGTTCAGGACGAATTGCTGCACTTGCGAGATGGTATCGTGATCAATGAGCGATCCAAAAATTGCGGTGAGAAAACTCAGATAAGTGGGTGCGTTATCCAACACGCTGGATAAAGTACCGGAGCCCCAATAAAAGAGGCTGGGGCTGGGATTTTTTCCCAGAACCAGTTGCGCGTTATTTTGCAGCCAATCAAGCGCAGGCATCATCGTGGCGAAAATTCCGATGAACAAAATAGCCACTTCCTGGATCGGGTGAAAATTGAAATGATTGGCCGCATGCACAGATTTTTTGGTCGTGAGGTAGGAGCCGATCGCCGCGCTCAGCATCAATGTTTCGCGCGCGAACCCCGGTTGCTCGACGAACACAGCGCCGAGAATCACCGCCAGAAATAAAATGTTCACCAGACCTTCAAAACGCCAGACGTCCGGCGGTTCGGCAATTTTTTCACGCACCGTTTTGGCGGCGCGCAAATAGTTTTTCCGGTCCACGAAATAAAACATCCCCAGCAGCAGCGCCAAACCGGTCGCCCAAATCGGCCAGCAATGTTCCGCCACCCACCAGAATGGAATTCCCTTGAGATAGCCGAGAAACAACGGCGGATCTCCAATCGGCGTGAGGCATCCACCCACGTTGGAGACGATAAAAATAAAAAAGACGACGTGATGGCCAGTGACGCGATATTTGTTCAGGCGCAGCCACGGGCGAATCAGGAGCATGGACGCACCGGTGGTCCCGAGGACGTTGGAGATGACCGCGCCGACCAACAGGAAAAGAACATTATTGAAAGGCGTCGCTTCACCTTTGACTTTGATATGAATGCCACCGGAAACGACGTACAAGGCGCCAATCAAAGAAATGAAGCTGAGGTACTCGTGGCCGGTTTCCAGGGCTTTATGCCGCGCCGCGAATTCAGCTTTTCCGTCAAACCCGAAGGAGTAATAACCGAGCGTCACGGCACCCAAACCGATCGCAACTTTGGCGTAATGTTTTGACCACCAGTCCGGAAAAAGCAACGGCCCGCCCGCAATGGTTGCCAGGAGCAACACAAACGGGAGGATCATCCACGGATTGGGTAAGTATTCCACCGCGCAAAAGCTATGTTGGCCGCTAAAACCGGGTCAACTTGAATCACGGCCAGGTTGAATTTTGAAAATGAACGCGAGCCATTTCGAGGTTGGGGGTTCGTTGTCCGCGTTCCGGCGTTAGGCCGAATGCATTGAACAACCAACACCCAACCTCGCATAGCCAAGGGCGCTTCCGAAGCCGCGCGATAAAATCAAGCCGCCTCCACCAGAAGCGTTGCGCTGCGGAGGCGAACTTGTTTTTGTTTATTCAACTGGATGCTTGCACGTCCGGCTTTTTCTTCCAGCAACGCAGGAAAGACCAGCAACGGGAACGAGGTTGTCCAAGCCAAGGCGGCGGCATCGTTTGCAGCGCGGCGCAAGGGTGTGTCCAGTTCCGGTTGCACGGCATCGTCCAGCAATCGCCGCAACAGGCGGTTTTTTAACTGCTCAAACTTTTCTTCCTGCGCGAATTTCACGGGCAACTCCAGGCGCGGGGCAAGTTCGAACCTTCTTTCCCGCGCGAATCGCGCCGGGGCTTCTTGTTTTCTAGGTTTCATTTTTCATTCTTTCATTGTGCCGTCGTTTCGAACGGCGATTTACCAAACAAAAAACCCACGATTGACTGGCAATCGTGGGTTTAAAAATCTTGTTCGGTTTGTTTAGAAGATTTCAGCCACGTTGCCAGTTGCCCGGTGCGAGCGCCAAATCGGCATCGCTCCTACAGAGCGGCCGGCGCACAGGCTCACTTTTACCGCAAACGTGTTCTTCATCTTCGGGCGGGAGGGAACAGCATCCCGCGGCCCTTGTCAAAATAATTTTCCAAAGCATGAGACTTGAGCGCAAATCGGGGTTTGTTATGATGGCGCAGTGACTGACGATTCAAGCACTCCGAACAAACCGTTGCGAATGGTCAGTTGCGGGGCGTGCGGGGCAAAAAGTTTTATACCGAGCGACCTCCCTTCCTTTGAAACAGTCCCTTGTTCGAAATGCGGCCACCCGATCATGCTCCCTGTAAACCTTCGCCAGTTCGAGCTCCGGCAAGTGATCGCATCCGGTGGCATGGGCACGGTCTTCAGCGCGTTCGACGTGAATCTACAGCGAGACGTTGCCCTGAAAATGATGAAGCGCGAGATGGCCCAGGATCCGGAAATTCTGGAAAGTTTTTACCGCGAGGCACGCGCCGGAGCTTCGCTCAATCACACCAACATCATCCACATTTACACGTTCGATGAATTCGACGGACAGCCGTACCTGGTCATGGAACAGGCGAACAACGGAAGTCTCGATACCCGAATCTCTGCCGAAGGGCGCGTGCCGGAACTCGATGTCCTCGACACTGGGATTAAAGTGGCTTCCGCGCTGGCCACGGCGTTGAAACACAATCTGCTCCATCGCGATATCAAGCCGGGAAATATTTTGTTTAACAGCGATGTCCCCCCCGAACCCAAGCTCATCGATTTCGGGCTGGCCCGCCAGGCGGAGTTGGAGGAAGACGTCTCGAGCGATTCCACGGTTTGGGGCACGCCCTATTATGTCGCACCGGAAAAAATTAACCGCCAGCGCGAAGATTTTCTCTCCGACATGTACAGCCTGGGTGGGACGCTTTATCATGCGCTGACCGGCCACGTTCCGTTCGAAGCCGAGTCAGTCGAGGATCTGGTATCCGCTCACGTTCATACCCCTTTGACTCCGCCCAATCACGTGGTCCTGGAAATTACCCAATCGACGAGCGACGCGCTTGTCCGGGCGATGGCGAAAAAACCGGCGGATCGTTTCCAGTCCTACGACGAATTCATCATGGAGTTGACCAAGGCGCGCAGCGAATTCGTCTTGAACCATCTTAACCAGCCACCTTCGCACGGCGGTTCAAAAAGCTGGTGGCGGAAAAAATAAAAAAGGCAGGCGTTGAAGCCCGCCTTGCGAAGAAATTTGGCCGGTTATTCCTTTTTCTTTTTCGATTCCACTTTGACCTTCGGCTCGACCTCAGGTTTTAAGCCAATCCGGAGCGAAACCGCCTCCAGTTTCCCGGTCGCGTCGGCGCGATACGAGCCGCCCACATCGTCGCCTACCGCTGCCTGGTCCCAGGTTTTTCCTCCCTTCACAAACTTGGTTTTGTCCGTGATGTGAATCGTTCGCTTTTTATCTTTGCCGATGCCGATCGTCTTGGCGGTCTTGTCGATCTCATTGATTTTTCCCTTGAACGGTATGGGCCGGTCTTTCTTTGCTTCAGCCAGCGCCACCGGTTTGTCCTCCGCCCGGAGGGAACGGGTTGCCAAAGTTCCGCTCCAGAACAACGCGCACGCGATAATGATTTTAATCAGGTTTTGTTTCATTGGGTTGAGTTTGGTTTGCAGCGGGTTTATCAAAATCGGATATTTTGTAAAGGGAGGATTTAAGGCGCACGGTTTCTAATTGCAATTGCCGCCAGATCACGAGGCCAATCAACTGTGCAATTCGCTTGTTTTCGAGCAGGCCGCTCGCTATTAAAAACCGATGAACTACCCAGCTCTTTTCCTCGCCGCGATGATTCTTTTCCAGTGGTCAAACGAATTGCGCGCGGAAAACTGGCCGCAATGGCGCGGACCTTCCTTCAATGGTTCCACGACCGAGAAAAACCTGCCCACCAACTGGAGCAGCACGGAAAATATTCTTTGGAAAACTCCGTTGCCCGGGATGAGCGGTGCCACGCCCTCGGTCTGGGACGATTCCATTTTTGTTTCCAGCCCGGATGCACAGAAAAATTTGACCCTCCTTTGCCTGAATCGTCCTGACGGGAAAATACGCTGGCAAAAAACCGTTGGCATCGGAGACAAATCCATCGGTAGAAACAACATGGCCTCGCCGTCGCCCGTCACGGATGGACAGACCGTTTTCGCGCTCTTCGGGACCGGCGACCTCGCCGCCTTCGATTTCTCGGGAAAGGAGTTGTGGTCCCGCAATCTCGGGAAAGATTTTGGCAAATTTGCCATCATGTGGCTCTACGGCTCGAGCCCCCTCCTCTATAAAGGCAAACTTTACGTGCAGGTTCTGCAACGCGAACCGCTCCCGCCCGATTACGCCCAGGCCATCGATGACAAACCGCATCGCGAATCTTATTTGCTTTGTCTCGATCCCAAGACGGGCAAGGACCTCTGGCGTCACATCCGCAAAACTGACGCGAAAATGGAGTCAAACGAATCCTATGCGTCACCGGTTCCGTTCGAGGGAAAAAACGGGACGGAAATTATCCTGGTGGGCGGAAATTGCGCCACTGGCCACAACGCCCTGACCGGTGAAGAAATCTGGCGCTGCGACGGCTTGAACGCAAAGGACGGGCCATGGATGCGCACCGTCCCTTCCGCCGTGACCGGTGCCGATATGATTTTTGTTTCCGCACCGAAACGCGAACCGGTCTTTGCCATCAAGGCGGGCGGCAAAGGCAATATTACCGCCACCCATATCGCTTGGAAGTTTGAGGAGTATCCCACGGACTGCGTGACGCCGCTGTTCTATCAAGGCAGCCTTTTCGTCCTCGATGGAGACAAGCAAATGATGACGCGGCTCGATCCAAAATCGGGCCGGAAAATCTGGCAGGGGAATCTCGGCGTGCGCGATATTTTCCGCGGTTCGCCCACCGGCGCGGATGGAAAAATCTATTGCGTCAGCGAGTTGGGAACCGTGGTGGTCCTCGATGCAGGAAAGGAATTCAAAATCCTCTCGACGATTCCGCTGAACGAGGAACCCTGCCGCGCCTCGATTGCGGCGGCGCACGGGCAACTCTTCCTCCGCACCGCGCAGAATCTCTACTGCATCGGGCAGAAATAGCATCGGTCAAAAGCCATTTCTTCACGAAAGTTTGCAGGTCAGCCGGTAGGGCACCCCACTCCGTGCGCGCCGGGAAGAATCTTGCCAAGAGCGGCACGAACGAAGTGATTCGCCGTCCCAGACTCCGTTTTCCCGACGACAAATCTTATCCGTGTTCCGACCTTTCCTGCCAACGTCGC
>JBDSIW010000003.1:0-6058 GCA_039917795.1 Verrucomicrobiota bacterium
GTCTCCATCCTCCTTGCGCCTCCGGCGCAAGGAAAATTACCCAAAGTTCTGCTCCATTGCCCCGCCTGAATCTCCACGGAAGGTTTGATCGCACAAAAATCGAAAGGTTTGTACGCACCACCACACAAAGCAAATAATGGGTTGACAGTTGTGGAGCAAAGCTCTATATCGGTCGTCATGAAACAACCTGAGTTCCCATTTGTGGAGGTGTCAGACTATGCGCGCCCAATTGTCGGCGAACCCACGCCGGGAACTAGGCTTTTTCGGCGTGAAGGAAGCTACGAGCAATTCGGTGAATGGTTTGAAGCGCTTCAAAGGATTTTTCGAAGTGACGTTGGGCTGTCTCCTGGTGGTGTGACCATGTATGTGCCCGTCTCGCGTTCAGCAGTTCATAAACGCTTGAAAGAGGGCAAATTGACGGGTTTCACCTATTACGTCACAAGAGAGGATAAATCGTTTTTCGGAAAAAAACGAAAAGCCAAGCAACGACCCTACATCGTGTTGTCCATTTCAGAGTGCAAAGCTTGGGCGGAAGAATTGAAACGGAGATTAGGTTATTCCTATGAATCGAAGTCTCCACCGCCCGACAAAGATCAATTGCGGATTGCAGGGGCCAAGGATTGTCCCCAAACCGAAAAAGAAGAAGCCGAGATAGAAGATTTCATTCAACAGGATCCGAAGGACCTAGGAGATAGGGCGGTAGCTTATAAAGAGCCACCAATAACACGCAGGGAGATCATGTTTGAAATTCAGAGCGCCATGCGTTTCGCCACTGAAGAAATCTTGTGCAAATTGTTACCTGGAAAAGCGGGAGAAAAGCACCGAAAGCGGCTGCAAGATGGAGGTTTGAGCTATAATTACCGGACCAAAAAATGGTCATGGAAAGAATAAGGAGGTAGTTTTTTATGCCAATCAGTAATGAAACAACACATCCTGAGCGGCTGCTTCGAAAGAAGGAGGTAGCCGAAATGCTGGCTTTCTCGACGCGCACGGTGGACCGCGAGGCGAACAGTGGTCGTTTGACACGGATCAGAGTCCGTGGCGGCGTCCGCTTCCTTTTGAGCGAAGTGCTATCAATTATGAACGGAGGTCATGGTGATTAATTCAATTTACAAACCGAATGGATCGCGGATTTGGCGCTGGAAGTTTCGCCTCAATTCAGAGGACGTCAAATTCAGGACGTATCGCTCGGGACTTCTGACAAGCAAGTTGCAGAAAAATTTCGTTCGGACAGATTGCGGGAGGCAGAAATGGAGCGGGCGGGAATTATCGCACCAAAAGCAAATCGCGAAGCCGCACAACGCAAGCTTGCGGAACACTTGGGAGATTTTCTTGGCGATATGCGGCGACGGGGAAAATCTGAAAAGTATTTGTCAAATATCGAATTTCGAGTGGGTCGTTTGATTGCTGATTGCCATTGGAGCCAAGCGAAAGATGTAACAGCGGATTCGTTTCAGTTCTGGCTGCGAAAGCAAGTCGAGTTGAAGGACAAAACAGCGAACGATTACCTGGAAGCGGTCCGTTGCTTTTTCAACTGGTTAGTGAGGCTCGGTCGTGCTGGATCGAATCCGCTGTTGTCGGTGGAAAAAGTCAAAACGAAAGAGGGCAAAGCGGAAGAGATTCGGGCGTTGAGTGATGATGAAATGCTGCGCCTGTTGGCAGTGGCGGGCGAACGCAAGACAGTTTATTTGATGGCCGTGCATACCGGTCTCCGTAGATCGGAACTCGCCGCGCTAACATGGAACGATTTGCACATGGAGGCGTTGACACCTTTTGCAAAAGTCCGCGCCTCGACCACGAAGAACGGAAAGGCTGCGGATATTCGCTTGCTTCCTGAGTTAGTTGCCGCGCTGCGAAAAATTAAATCCTGCGGAGTTTTGGACGAAGATTTGGTCTTCAAAAGCATTCCACGTATCGAACGATTTCGGAGGGATTTAATAAAAGCGGGAATTGCGCCGGAAAATATCCATGGCCGTAAGGCGGTCTTTCATTCGCTGCGTCACACGTTCGGTACAAATCTGGCGCGTGGCGGCGTGGCAAGTCGTGTGGCGATGACTTTGATGCGTCACAGTGATCGAAGATTGACGGATAAAATTTATACCGATGAAAATCTTTTGGGTACTTGGACGGCGTTTGATTCGTTGCCAAACTATTCGGAACGAGCCTCACAAATAGCCTCACAAAATTTAGCCGCAAGCGGTCAAAACGAGTCATCGGCTGTCGCAACGAATAGCGGAATCAAAACGTATAATAACGTTGCAAACATTGGGGAAAGTCACGTTTTGACACTGCCTGTCACAAGTAGTCAGAATGTTGGAAATGGCGGGAGCGGCGGGGCTCGAACCCGTAACCTCTGCCGTGACAGGGCAGCGCTCTAACCAATTGAGCTACGCCCCCGCGCAAGAACTCGGGAAACTAGGGGAAGATGTTTTCCAAGTCAACGGGACTTTTCAAAAGATTCGGGCAGCAGACGCCAAGGAGGTGGGGGTGAAGAACCCCGCTGAAGAAACGTGCTACCGCCCGAACCAAATTCGGTCGCGATCCTAGATTTTCGGGTTCGAATTGTCAATCGGATAGCCGCCCGTCCAATCGGACAAAGCCGCTTTTCCGCATTTGGAAGAATAGGAGTCTTCCGGAGGATTAAATATCCCTGCCGCCTTCCGGAGGCTTTTAACGAAATTTCCCCGTTGCCTGGCCGCTCACGCTATTGAAGCGCCCGAAGGAATTTCTCCAAAGCGTCGAGGTCATCCGCGCCAATCAGATCGACGTCGGCCTGCCAAAGCTCGCGCCAGACTGCGGGGCTATCGGCGGTTCCCCAGAATCGCAGACGCCGGCCATTTCGATGTGCTGCCGCCACGAATGCGCGTAATTGACGGCGTTCTTCCGGGGAAATCTCGCCTTCACCGTTCCATTCGAAATAGGTTTTCCATTCTTCACTCAACAACGGGAACAACGCGGGTTGGGTTTCCATCCCGAGGCCGGCGAGATGCCCGTCGCAAGCAGCGAGCCGACTCTTCTCCCGGCTCATCGAAACTTTCGCCACGTTGCCGGAAATGATCACCGTGATGGCATTGGTTTCGATGCGGTCGCCCTCAAATTTTGTCAGGATATCAGAATAGGATTTCAAGACCGCGCGCAATGCGGCGTAAGTGGCCTCGCGCTCCGTCTTCACATCGACCAGAAGAATGACGGACGGTCCGCCGCGATAGACTCGTCCGCCATTCCTGAGAATTTGTTCGCGCAACGGTTGGAGATAAAGTTTTTCCAGCGTGCGGTCCGGGCGAACACTTTTCGCATCGTGAGCCACGAGCAATTTCCCGCTGGCCAAATGGATGTCGGCTTCGATGCTGCAAAACTTTCTTTCCATGGCATCGAGCAACGGCCGCGCGTGTTCGTAATCGTTGTGGGCATGGGCTCGAACGAGAGGCGGCGCATCCTCAGCGTGGCCGGGACAAACCACTCCCAGCGAAAGCGCCATGGCGAAAAAAACCGGGCGGATTTTTATTTCCATTGTTGCGCCTGAAATCCTTCAACCGCGCCGCGCTGTCAACGCGAAATTGCGCTGCGCAGACCCCGCCTCAGAAAAACTCCGTGCGCCGGGAAAAAACTTCTGCGTAGATTCACTGGCGTGCATAGCCCCCGAAAAATCCAAAATATTGCGCTCATTGGTTTCATGGGAACCGGGAAAACTTCGGTCGGCCGGCTCGTGGCCGATTTGCTGCGGTTCGGTTTTTTGGACACGGATGAATTGATCGAAAAGCGCGTGGGCAAATCGATCAACCGCCTGTTTGAGGAGGACGGCGAAGCTGCTTTTCGAGAGCAGGAACGCCGGGTGATCGAGCAGCTTGTGTCGGAAACCCGGATGGTTATTTCCACGGGCGGCGGCGTGGGCGCCAATCCCGCAGACCTCGATAACCTGAAGGGGCACGCGCTGGTCGTTTGCCTCTGGGCCTCGCCCCAGACGATTTGGAATCGAGTCCGAAGCCAGGGCCATCGGCCGTTGCTCCAGACAGAAAATCCCGAGGCGAAAATCCGCGAATTGCTGGCCGTGCGCGAGCCGTTTTATCGGCAGGCGGATATTTTGCTGAACACGGAGGTCCGTTCGGCAAAGGAAGTCGCGCAACATGTGGCCCACGAATTTCATTTCGCCGTTCGTTCACGGTGAAACAAGCGATTTCACTCAAAGCGCGCGAACTCGGGTTCGACGCCTGCGGTTTTACCAACGCCGAGCCGCCGGAGTACGCCGCGCAGTTCCAAAACTGGATCGCGGAGGATCGCCACGGCGAAATGGCCTACTTGCAACGCAACGCCGCGAAACGCACACAGCCGCAACTCGTCCTCGATCAGGCGAAAACCATCATCTCGCTGGCGATCAGCTACACGCCGAGCGATGATGCCAGCGCCAGCCACTCCGCGCGCGACGATGCCCCGAACGTCGCGCACGAAACGACACGCCCTGCCCCAACCACCGATCGTGGCGTGGTTGCCCGCTACGCCCGCTATTCCGATTACCACGATGTGCTTGGCGACCGCCTCAAATCGCTCACCGCTTTTGTCAATGAATTGGACCCGCCCGCCACGCATTCACTTTGGTATGTGGACACCGGCCCGATTCTGGAACGCGATTTCGCGCAGCGCTCCGGCGTTGGGTTTATCGGCAAGCACACGAACCTGATCAGCCGCCATCTAGGGAATTGGATTTTCCTTTCGGAAATTATCACCACGCTCGAACTTGCGCCTGACGCGGCGGAAAAAAACCGGTGCGGCTCCTGCGCCCGCTGCATCGCCGCGTGTCCCACCAACGCCATCACTGCTCCCTTCCAGCTCGACGCGCGCCGTTGCATTTCCTATTTGACTATCGAATTGAAAGGTTCAATCCCGGTTGAATTGCGCCCCGCCATTGGCAATCGAATTTATGGCTGCGACGATTGCCTCGCGGTTTGCCCGTGGAACCGATTTGCCCGCAAGGGCCAGATCATGCAGGCCCACGCGAAACCGGAACTCGCCGCGCCAGACCTGATCGAATTGCTCGCGCTGGATGAGGCAAGCTTTCGTAAACGTTTCGCCGGAACTCCCCTTCTTCGCGCCAAGCGTCGCGGGCTATTGCGCAATGTGTGCGTGGCGCTCGGCAATATCGGGGGCGCCCCTGCTCTCCCGTCGTTGCAACGCGCGGCCACAAATTCCGAGCCGTTGATTGCAGAGCACGCGAGGTGGGCGGTCGAACAAATTGAGAACCGTGTGAGAGGGCAAAAGCCCCCGCCGCTTTTCGACCAGAAATAATTTCTGCGCTTGCCAATAAAAAGAAGAATGGCACTGTAACCGCCCGCCAGTTAGCGCGCGGTTAGCTCAGTGGTAGAGCATTACCTTGACACGGTAGGGGTCACAGGTTCGAACCCTGTACCGCGCACCATGAATCGCCTCAATCCTTTCGCCTGAGTGCAATTTTTCTCCAATGCCCGTCGATAATGGCTGACCATTCTTCTTCTTCCTGTTACGGTAGCGCTGGATGAATCCCCGTATTTCCAGTCGCAGCAGATGAAATTCCCCGGGTTTAGCTTTGTGACCCGCTTGGCCATCCTTGTCGCCTTGTATTTTGTCGCCGGCTTTCTTGGAAAAGGTTCTTCATTTTCGCGCGGAGAGTTGGTGATGGTCTTACCTCAGGCAGGCATCGCGCTGGGAGCGATTCTTCTTTTCGGTAAACAATACTGGCCCGCGATTGCGATCGGCGCATTTCTATCTTCTGTTTGGTCGAGCCATGTTGTGGGATTTTTCTCTCTGGGTATCGCCCTCGGCAGCACTCTTGGGGCGCTCGCCTGCGGAATCGTCCTGGAACTATTTTTCCGCTTCCGAACCTCGATGGAACGAGTTCGCGACGTCGCTGGCTTCGTGGTGGCGGCCTGCCTGGTTGGAGCGGGAATCAACGCGTTCTTCGAAGCCGGTGGGCTTTGTCTCGATGGCTCGGTTCCATGGCGGGATTTATTTTTCACCACCGGAAAATTGTGGATTCCCAATGCATTGGCGTTGCTGATCGTTGCGCCGGTGCTTCTCACTTGGAGAA
>JBDSIW010000004.1:0-5712 GCA_039917795.1 Verrucomicrobiota bacterium
GCTTCGATATTTCCGAACGCATCGTGACGGCGTTCATCGGACCTTCTGGCTGCGGAAAATCCACTTTGCTGCGTTGCATCAACCGCATGAACGATTTGATCGACAACGTGCGCATCGACGGAGAAATCAAAATTGGCGGCGAAGATATTTACAGCAAAGACGTGGATGTCATCGAACTGCGCAAACGTGTCGGGATGGTTTTTCAACGCTCGAATCCCTTTCCAAAATCAATCCACGAAAATATTTCCTACGGTCTTCGATTGCATGGGACGAAGAATAAAAGCGACTTGGACACCATTGTTGAAAAGAGCCTTCAACAGGCGGCGCTCTGGGATGAAGTGAAGGACCGGCTGCATGCCAGCGCGCTGGGTTTGTCCGGCGGACAGCAACAACGACTCTGCATCGCCCGCGCCATCGCGATTCGCCCGGAAATTATTTTGACGGACGAGCCGGCCTCGGCGCTTGATCCCATTGCCACCGCGAAGATCGAGGAGTTGATTTTGCAATTAAAGCGGGAATTCACCATTGTCATTGTCACACACAACATGCAGCAGGCAGCGCGCATTTCGGATCGCACCGCCTTTTTTTATCTCGGCGAATTGATTGAGTATGACGCGACCGGAAAAATTTTTACCAATCCAGCGAAGAAACAAACGGAAGATTACGTGACCGGACGTTTCGGATAATTTGAAATCGCACTCTGATCTTGATCTAAATCGTCCGTTTCATCGAGCGATCAAGGTTTAAGAAAAGTTTACGATGAAAGCGCAAAAATTATGCAAACACATTTCGAGCAGGAGCTCGGCGAACTGAAAACCCGGTTATTGACGATGGCGAGTCACGCCGAGGCGTCCGTGACCAATGCGATCAAGGCACTGGTAGATCGCGACGACGCGCTCGCGCAACAGGTGGATCAAAGTGACGAGATTCTGGACCAGTTTGAAATCGAGATCGACGAAATGGCGATCCACCTTCTGGCCAAGGCGCCTCTCGCCAGCGATCTGAGGCTTATCGCCGTCGCGATGAAAATTTCCAAGAACCTGGAGCGCGTCGGCGATGAAGCGACGAAAATCGCCCGACGCGCGCGAGAATTGAATCAGGAACCGCAACTCAAACCCTACGTTGATATTCCCAACATGGCGAAGACCGCCCTCGGCATGTTGAAATCCGCGCTCGATAGTTTTGTGAATCGCGACCCGGAGAGCGCGCGAAAAATTATCCCGCTCGATAAGGAGGTGGATTTGTTGAACAAACAGCTCCATCGCGAGTTGGCCAGCTACATGGTTGAAAAACCAAGCACGATCTCCCGCTGTTTGAATCTGATGGTTATTTCAAAAAGTTTGGAACGCATCGCCGACCACGCGACGAACGTGGCCGAGGACGTGGTTTATTTTTGCGAAGCTTTGGACATTCGCCACAGTGGCCGCAAATCGGGGACAGCGGCATGAAACCGACGATCCTTGTCGTGGATGACGAACCGGACGCCCTTGAACTGATCGAGTTCAATCTGAAGAACGCTGGTTTACGGGTGAAAACTGCCAGCGACGGCGCAGAAGCGCTGGCCAAAGCGAGGACGATCGCGCCCGATCTGATCGTGCTCGACATTATGTTGCCAGAAATGAACGGGTTTGAAATCTGCAAACTCCTCCGTCGCGAAGCCAGCACCGCGACGATCCCCATCATTATGCTGACCGCCAAAGCTTCCGAGATTGACCGCGTGCTTGGGCTCGAATTGGGCGCGGACGACTATGTGACCAAACCATTCAGCCCGCGCGAATTGGTGCTGCGGGTGAAAAATCTTCTGGCACGACGCCAATCCACCTCGGAAATCAAGGCCCACCTTCAATTTGGCGAATTGTCCATCGACCTGCCGCGTCACCTCGTGAAATTCAAGAATCGACCCATCGAGTTGACCGCGACAGAATTCAAACTTCTGACGCTCCTCGCGCAGCGCAACGGGCTGGTTCAATCGCGCGACAGCCTCTTGCGCGACGTTTGGGAGTACGACACCTCGATTGATACTCGCACCGTGGACACGCACATGCGGCGGCTCCGCGAAAAAATGGGCGAAGCCTCCCATTTTTTGGATACAGTCCGGGGCGTGGGCTATCGATTCAAAACCGATTAGCGCGTATGGGGTGGCCGCTCTTCACTGTATTACTGACGATTGCACTCGTCGCGCTCCACCTTTCCTGGCGAAGAAAATTTTCGAGTGCGCTCGCTGCAAAAGATAAGGAACTGGTCCGCGTTCGCGAATTACAGCAAGGCGCAGTGCGCTCGGCCGAGGCGCGGCAGCAGACGTTGCTCGACAGCATGGTGGAAGGCTTGCTCTTGTTGGATAACGAGGGCCGGATTCAACTGGTGAACCGCGCTTTGGAAAATCTCTTCCTCGTGAATTTCAGCATCTACGGGAAAACCATCATCGAGGCGTTTCGCAATCATCAACTGACGGAACTGGCGGACCGCCTTCAACACGAGCGGCAGGTTCTCGGTTTCGAATTCCAGTCGTCCGAAATTCCACCGCGCTGGTTTCAGGTGAACGCATCGACCATCGCCGACGGCGCCGCGAATCCGTTCGGAACCGTTTTCGTGTTTCATGACTTGACGCGCCTGAAGCAATTGGAGAACACGCGACAGGAATTTGTGGCCAACGTCAGCCATGAATTGCGTACGCCACTCTCAATGATCAAGGGCTACGTGGAAACTTTGATCGACGGAGCGAAAGACAATCCAGAAGTCGCCGATAAATTTTTGCGCATCATCGAGAATCACACCAACCGATTGACCTACCTCATCGAAGATTTACTGACGATTTCGAAACTGGAATCGGGGAAAATTATCCTGAATCGCCAAATCGCGGAATTGTTTCCTGCCGTGGAAAAGGTGATCCGTGATCTTCAAACCCGGGCCAGCGAACGAAATGTGACACTGCGAAACGAAGTTCCAGCCGAAATAGTCGCCAACGCCGATTTCAATCGATTGGAACAAGTGCTTTGGAACCTGATTGATAACGCAATCAAATATGGGCAGGCGAACGGGACCGTAACGGTTGGCGCTTCTGCATCCGGGACGAACGGGATCGAGGTTTGGGTAGAAGATGACGGCGTGGGAATTCCAGAGGAAGCCAAAGGACGCATCTTCGAAAGATTCTACCGGCTGGACAAAGCCCGCTCACGGGAACAAGGCGGGACCGGCCTGGGTTTGGCAATCGTGAAACATGTCGTGCTGTCCCACGGCGTCGAAGTTTGGGTCGAGAGCGCTCCCGGGCAAGGTGCCCGCTTCCATTTTACTTTGCCGGGGAAATAACCGCCGGCGCTAACGAAGGGATGGTGTCACCAGTATTGGCGACTTTCGGAAATGGATTCCCACGGTAACTTAAACCCGTTCTCAGAACTTAAATTCGTGTGTGAAAAGCCGGACTTGTTATCCGGCTTTTTTTTGTACTGAAACGATTGGCCTCTTCCTTAAGGTTCCAGAAGGTTTCCACTTCCGCCGCCTCAGGACTTCGGATCACACTCACCATTGGGTGTTTTTTAGGAAAGCGACCAGATCCGAGAGTTCCTGCCGGGTTAATTGTTCAGCCAACCCGCCGGGCATGACGGAAGTGGTCCCCGGTCGCATTTCAGTGATGTCATTTCGGGCCACCGTTATTTCGGCGTTCGGGCCAGTGACGAGAATAATTTCCTCCGCCGAATCTTTCTTCACGATGCCGCTGTGGTCCTCGCCCGATTTCGTCGCCACAATTAGCGGCTCGAAACTGCGCACAAAACTGGCGCTGGGATAAACCAGAGCCTCCAGCAGATCGCGCTCCGTGCGCGTCTTCCCCACGCTGGTTAAGTCCGGCCCGACATGTCCGCCCAGATAGCCAATCTGGTGGCAGGAGGAGCAAGCCGCCTTGGAACTGTTGAAAACCATTTGTCCGCGCCGGACGTCGCCGCCTTTGAGCGTGGTCAGCAGTTCGTCGATGTGAGCCGATTGCTTTGCGGCATCGACATTGAGCAACGCGATGAGCGCCTCCGATTTTTTCTGGACGCCTTCGGGGTATTTTGCGAAGAGCGGTTTCAATCGATCCGCGCGCAAACTCGAAACGGTTTTCGCCCCTTGCAAATCTGCCACCAGTTTCATTCCCACGTTTTCGCTCTTGGATTTTTCAAATGCGGCCAACAGGCGGCTCACCTCCATTGGTCCAGACGCTTTCAAGGCGCCGCTCAGCGCAAGCAATTGTTCATCGCTCAACTTCGCTTTGGTTAAAATGGTGGTCGCGAGACCGCGAATGACCACCGGTTTGGCTGGAAGCATTTGCGCGATGCAAAAATCAAACAGCCCACTTTCCAGCGTCATTCCATTTGCACCCGCGCCCAATGCGGTCAGGCGCGCTTCATCGGGTAGCGCCGGATCGCTCGCAACTTTCGCCAGCGCAGTGGCAAGCTCCTTGGATTTTGGGGAAATGGCGCGCGCGGCCAAAACGGTTTCATGCACCGTATCGTGGTCAGCGCGGCCAAGAATTCGGGCCAGTTCGGTTGAAAATGCGGTCGGCGCTTCCTTCATCTCACCCTGGGCGAGCGCCCGGAGCGCGATGACTTGTGCCGCGCTCGAATCTTTTTTCAAACTTTCGGTCAATAACTCCTGCACCGCTCCATCGTGCGCGAACTGGGCAAGACGGTTTTGCAACTCCGTGCTGTCCGCGACGCTGAGATTTTTTGCCGCGAGTTGTTCGCGGAAAAATCCCGCCAGCGCTCCGCCCCACTCCGGATGATGGCTGATGATCCATGATGCGGTTTGTTTCAGATCTGGATTACTGGAGGCGAGCAGCGGCGTGACTTGTTCCGGTTTCAATCCGCCGTTGTCCATCTGGTCGAGCGCGATCAGAGCTATGCGCTGAACGGTGGGATAATTCGTCAAACCTTCGGCGGTGGTCTTCGGATCGTTAAGTTCAATCAGCGCGTAGGTGATAGAATGTTCGAGCACACGATCCTCACGGCGACCTTTTTCCGGCGCGGCCATTCCAAGCAAATGATGCACCGCGAAATCCTTCTGCTTGTCGCCTATTCTGCCCCAAATTTCAGCGGCAATTCTGCGCATCGAATAATTCTCGCTTCCGCCGGCATCCGACAGCGCGATCGTCGCCGGAAAAGCTTCTGACTCACCCCAAACGGATTCCCAATCACGCCAAAGTGAGATGGAATGAAAGGCGGTTTGAGCCACGGTATCGTCAGGACGCACCGACGAATTGATATCGGGAAACACAGAGTAAATCGCGTGACGGGCCTCTTTGCTGTCGATTTGCGTCAGCGCCCAAACGGCGTTGCGCCGCGCGACGACCGCAGAGCGAGTTCCTTTCAGCACTTCAAGGAGCGAAGGAATCGATTCGTTTTTCCTTTTGGCAAGTTGATGAATCGAGCGAGTGACCACCAAGGGCCTATCGTCATCCAAAAGCCCTGTGAGCGCAGTCGGGTCTAATTTCGCCCAATCAATTTTCAAACCACGCCCGTCTTCCACTTTCGGCGCGCCGGTTTTGCGGATGCGGTAGATCGCGCCGAGCACGTCGGGTTTGTAGAGCTGCGAAGTCGGGCAACAAATTTTATACCAGCCGCCCGTGTCCACCACGAGAAGACTGCCGTCGGCGTCTTCGCGCACGGAGGTCGGATGGAAATCGGGATCGTTCTCGCAGCTGAGGAAAACGCTGTCCTTGGTTTTGAAAGATGCGCCGTC
>JBDSIW010000005.1:0-2635 GCA_039917795.1 Verrucomicrobiota bacterium
TCAATGTAGAGTCTGCTTTCACGATTGATTTTCATGAACACCAAAGATTTTCTCCGTCTCGGCGTGCCGCTGGGTGAAGCCACGCGGCGCGCGACGGATTTTATTGCCAAATTTATTCTCAGCGTCGGCGACAAGTCGCGGTTGCACGAAGAGATCGCGGCCATTGTCGCCAACCCGGTGGCGTTCGTGAATGACGCGTTGCGCGGGGAATTTGCGAAGGCGTTGCTCAATGCGCCACCGCCGCCGCGCGCCGAGCCGGTGAAGTATCGGCAGTGGGGCGAAGGTTTGGAGCACGAGGCCGTGATGCAGATGGAGAAGGCGTGTTTGTTGCCGGTGTCGGTGGCGGGCGCGCTCATGCCGGACGCGCACGTCGGCTACGGATTGCCCATCGGCGGTGTGCTGGCCACGGAGAACGCGGTGATTCCTTACGCCGTCGGCGTGGACATCGCGTGCCGCATGAAGATGACGGTGCTTGATCTGCCGTTGCGCGATCTGGAACGCAAACAGGACCGGCTCACGCGCGCCATCGAAGCCGAGACGCGTTTCGGCATCGGCGCGAATTTCAAGGAACGTCGTCAACACAGCGTGCTCGACGCGGATTGGTCGGTCAGTCCCATCACGAAACAAAACAAAGATCGCGCGTGGTCGCAACTCGGCACGAGCGGCAGCGGAAATCATTTTGTGGAATTCGGTCTGTTCACAGCGCACTCGAAAATCAACGACTTGGAACCGGGTACTTATGTGGCGTTGCTCTCGCACAGCGGGAGTCGCGGCACGGGCGCGGCGGTCTGCGATCATTACAGCAAGATTGCGTTCAGCCAATTTCCGGATTTGCCGAGCGAGTTAAAGCGGCTCGCGTGGCTCTCGATGGATTCGCAAGCCGGCCAAGAATATTGGGCCGCAATGGAGTTGATCGGCCAATACGCCGCCGCGAATCACGCCTGCATTCACCAACACATCGCGGAAAATCTCGGCGCGCAAGTGCTGCTCGATCTGGAAAACCACCACAACTTTGCGTGGAAAGAAAAACACGTCATCGAACACGTGGAACGCGAAGTCATCGTGCATCGCAAAGGCGCGACACCAGCGGGCGCGGGTGTGTTGGGAATTATTCCCAGTTCAATGGCGACGCCGGGATTTGTCGTGAGCGGAAAAGGAAATCCCGAGTCGCTTAATTCCGCATCGCATGGCGCGGGCCGGTTAATGAGCCGCAAATCCACGAATGAAAAATTCAACTGGAAAGCCGTGAATCAATTTCTTCGCGAACGTGGTGTGACGCTGATCTCTGCCGGCCTGGACGAAGTTCCTATGGCTTACAAAAACATCGAAGAGGTCATGGCCGCGCAAGGCGATTTGGTTGAAACGATCAACCAATTCGATCCAAAACTGGTGAAAATGGCACCGCATGGCGAACGGGCAGAGGATTGACTAGCGAGCGGTGTGTGAAGAATTGAACATGCTGATTCGGGAGGGTTGCTAACGTTTTTCGCTATTTTCCGAATGAGCGAAAACAAACAAGGATCCAATTCTGCCGCACATTTCTCTCGGATAAACTTTTTCCCCCTCGATTCACCTTCGAATTGGAAAGTCAAACAATTGCTTTTTCATTCTCACCGAAAGAAAATTTCTTTACCTTACAAAACATCAGGAAAAGCAGGGTAATTATAAAGTTTACTCGTAAAATTCTGGGTGTTTATTCTCACTTTTATTCTTACTTTGGAGATTTCTAAAAACTAAAAAATCATAAACGCATTGATTCCATTGGTTAAAAGTGAGGTTGGAGCGGGTGAAGGGAATCGAACCTTCGCGTTCGCCCCCTAAGCCGGTGATCTTCCGCCGTTTCGAGGACCGTCAAAGCGCCGGGAGAATTCGGTAGTAGGTTTGGGGTATTGCTTGCTGGCTCTGGGTCGCCGAATTCAGTCGGTACACCCGTGGGGTTGCCCGCCACCGCTCCGATGGGCTACCAGCTCGCGGGAAGGCTATTTAATGCTCGCTCCACGCGGTAGCGGTGCCCAAAGACCCCGGTCCAACTCAGGCGGGGGCCATCGGTTCCCTGGACCTGCCGGGTCTGCCGCAGCCCATTTATAAAAAATGGCGATGAATCAGGGATGCGCGTTGAGAACGTAGAATATCAAATCGGCCATGTCTTGCGGCTTGAGCGCGGTCTCAAAACCTTCCGGCATGAGCGAAGTCGAGAGACGGTTCAACCCTTTGATGTTGTTGCGGAGGACGACTTCTTCTGAACCGGCGGGAATTTTTAACGAAATGCTCGTCGGCGTTTCTGAAGCAATCACACCGCTCAATTCGCGCTCATCTTTCGTCACGATGGTGTAGGCAGCGAAGGTCGGGTCAACCGCCTGGTTCGGGTCCAGAAGAGCGACGACAAAAGATTGCACGGTTTTGTCGGCCATCGTGCCGAGATTGGGTCCGACGGGATGTCCCTCGCCGTTGAGTTGATGGCAGGTCGCGCAATTTTGCACATAAAGCGCGTGGCCTTTAGCGAGATCGCCGCGAAGTTCAGCAACCGATTTGTAGCTTTCAATAATTTTCGCGCGATCACTGTTCACGACGGAGAAAATCTTTTCAGCGCGCACGCGATTTTCTACTTTTGAATGACTCAATAATTTTTGCCGTT
>JBDSIW010000006.1:0-4413 GCA_039917795.1 Verrucomicrobiota bacterium
TCGGTGGCGTTGTCACCCGACGGCGAACGTCTCGTGACCGGTAGCGACGGAAAAGAGGCGATCAAATTCTGGGACGTGCAGAGCCACGAGGAACTCCTGACCTTGGAAGGTCAGGGATCGATGTTCAGCATGACGGCATTTTCTTCAGACGGCGCAGTGCTTGGCACCTTGAATTCCTATGACAGTAAGCGCAGCATCCTTCACCTCTGGCGCGCGCCCTCGTGGGCGGAAATCGAAGCCGCAGAGAAAGAGGGGAGAAAATGATGGTGATGGTGAATCCCAGCGGGAATGGCGCTCCATCTTTCAAAGCAAGATTCTTTCGCTTTTCCGGTCACCTTGTCCGGTGAACGCCTCAGAATGAGAGTGAACGGACAATTGAACTGAACCAAAAATGAATTATGAAATCGACGTGCCCGCCCCTCGCCACTCGACACGCGTCACTCTCCAGCGCTTTCACCCTGATTGAATTGCTGGTGGTGATTTCGATCATCGCCATTCTGGCGGCGATGTTGCTCCCGGCGCTGGCCCGGGCGAAGGCCAAGGCGCAAGGCATCTCCTGCCTGAACAATCTCCGCCAGATGGGTCTTGCCTGGGTGATGTACGCCGGGGATAACGATGACCGGATTCCGCCCAACGACAACTTCGCTACCTACGATCGCGAACGGAATTGGGTCCGGGGAAGGCTCGACCTCAATAACCATCCCGACAATACTAACACGGTTTTCCTTACTGATAGCCTGCTCGGTTCGTACGTGGGTAATTCTCTCGGCGTGTGGAAATGTCCGGGCGACAAATCAACTTCCAAACATGGCGGGCAAGTCTATGCGCGAGTGAGGAGCATTGCCATGAATGCATATTTGAATCCCATAGAACTTCCGGGGCCGTTCAAGCTATTTGGCAAGATCGGCGACATGACCCATCCTGCGCCTTCGGGAATTTGGGTGGTGATAGACGAGCGCGAGGAGAGCATCAACAACGGCCATTTCCTGCACTGCATGGAGGGCATTTACCCTCGCAATCCACGGCAATTCGGCTTGATCAACTGGCCGGCCAATTACCACAACGGCGCCAGCGGGCTCAACTTTGCCGACGGCCATTCTGAGATTCACAAGTGGCGCGATCCTCGGACCACCCCGCCAAAAGGACGAGCGTTGTCGGGCGGGCTCGGCAACTGCATCCCCAGCCCAAACAACGAGGATGCCTACTGGCTGGGGATAAGAACCACAGTCCTGAAATGATCCCGCGCTCGCTCATTGGCTGACACGTTCACGAATAGAAGCGAAATCATACCCTTTCCGCAGAATCACCCGCGTTTGGGAGTGCGGTGACTTGGGCTGCGCTTTGGGCGCCTGGCGACTTGTCGTCACTCAAGGGCGCGTCCAGCGCCCGACGCGGGGGACCGCGCTGGAAGCGCGGGGCGCTCCTTGTCACTTGAGCAACGCGACGAAGCCAGCCTGCTCGAAATGGTGGTCGCCCGTCAGCGCGTCGGTGAGGTTTTTATCCTGCATCACCACGAACGAAATGCAGTCGGTCAACGACCACTCTTTGTCCGGACGCTCGAAATAAAGTTCCAAGCCGCTGCGGAAACGCTCGTGGCTCGCGGGAATAATCTCCACCTTTTCGTCGTTCTCCAAAAGATGAAAAAACTCTTTGAAGCCTTGGCGCAACGCGGGCGAAGCCGCGGCATCGGCCACTTCGGTCAGCACCCACTCCGTCGTCACGAACTCATAGTCGGCGTGGCCGTAAGCCTCCATCGCTCGTGGATGGGCTGCATCCCGCCGGTTCAGCACGGCCATGAAGAAGAACGTGTCGGCGAAGACGCGCTTCATCGCTTCGGCGTGCCGTGGATGTAGTGGTCGTGCTGGGCGGCCCAATCCTCCGGCAGGTCCGGCAGGGACTGGGCGATGGCTTTCATCTTCTTCACTAGGCCGCGCCGGTCATTGGTTGCTTCGACAGCCTCAATCCGCACCAGCGTGCCGTCGGGTAACGACATTTCCGGCGGCAGTTTCACCACGCCTCCGATGATGGTTCCTGTGTAGCTCATGATTTCTTAGTTGGATGAATGCTAAACCGGCGGTCGTGTTTGGGCAAATCTCATTTTGCGGCTAGCGAAGGCCCCAACACTCCATTCCGCCATCCCTCCAACACTCCGCCCAAAACATTTCTCCACTTTTCCTGTCACCTTCTCCGGGGAACGCCTCAGAAATGGAGTGAAGGGACTCAGCCCTTCATTAAACCAAAACAAACCAAAGCAAGAGAAAGAAAAATACATGAATGCTCAAAACATAGTTCAAAACACAGAGATGGAGTCCAAGTCGGGGCGCGTTTTACAGTATGCCACGCGCGTCGCGCTGTCCGCACCAGGCAAGTTTCTGCTCGCTGTGGCGGTCATGGTCAGCTTGGTAAGTATTCCGCTGCCGACCAAAGCGGGCGGCCGGAGCGAGCACGGTCGGAATGGGCACGACCAGAACGAGCAGCGGACCCTGACGGGCAACTGGATGGTGACGGTGACGCGCGTCAATCCGCCCCCCAGTCTCCCTCCAACTTTTCTCTCGTTAATGACCTACTTCGAGGACGGAAATTTTCTTGAGGAGAGCAATACCACCGCCATCAGAAGCACCCATCGCGGAGATTGGGAGCGGATCTGGCGCCGGCAGTTCGCGCGCGTCAGCGTCGCTTTCCGCTTTGACGCCGCGCGGACCTACCTCGGTACGGGCCGGATCACGGCGACGCTTACGCTCAGCGAGGACGGCAGTCAATTTCAGGCTGAGGCCGTGCTCGAAAACTTTGACCCGTCGGGGAACCTGCTGACCACCGCGCAATCTACGGAAGTCGGGCAGCGACTCTGAGCCGGTGGAAAGCAATGCGGTGCCGGCGGCTTGGGTTTCCCCCACGCTAGCCCTGAATTGCCGGAACTGAAAACAAGACACCACAATCGAAACAAACCAAAACAAACGCTATGAAAACGAACTATCTATCGAAGGTGATTACGGCCCTCATTCTCTCACTTGCTTCGCTCACGTTGCCGCCCGTCGGCGACCTCCATGCGGCGGAAATCTTCACCAAGGTTACAACGGGTCCGGGAAGCGACGTTGGCAACAACCGCGGTGCGGCGTGGGGCGATTACGATGGCGATGGCTTCATTGACTTGTTCGCCGTCAATATCGGGGCGGGCGGCAGTGGCCCAGCCAGACATTTTCTCTACCACAACAACGGCAACGGCACGTTCAGCCGCGTGACCAATGGCCCGCTCGCCGTGGTCGAAAGCGCCGGCCGAGGAGCGGTTTGGGGCGACTACGATAACGATGGGCAACTCGATCTGGCTCTGATGAGCGTAGATCAACCGAATTATCTGTTTCACAACAACGGCGGCGGATCCTTCGCGGCGGTCCCCGGTGCCGTGTTCGTGTCCGATCTCGCTACTTCCCGGGGAGTGAACTGGGTTGATTACGATAGCGACGGGTATCTGGATTTATTCCGCGTCGCGCTAGACCAACCTCGCCGCCTCTACCGCAACAATCACGATGGGACCTTCACCCGCATCACCCAGGGCGCGTTCCTCACCGCCGCCGGTACGTTTCTCAGCGCAGCCTGGGGGGACTACAACAATGATGGCCGGCCCGACCTTTTTCTGCCGAATGCTGACCAGTCCAATTACCTTTACCGCAATGACGGCGGCGGCACGTTTACTCGTGTGGGCGCCGGTATGCTGGATGGCAGTTTCCATGGCGAGAGCGCGGCCTGGGGTGATTACGATAATGACGGAGACCTGGATCTGTTCGTTGCTTGCGCGTTAGCTCCCGGCACCGGAAGTTCACCCAACTTTCTCTATCGCAATGACGGCAACGGAGTGTTCACGAGCCTGACAACCCTGCCGGCCAACGACCCGGATGACCAAGGTGGGGCGTCGCGTGGCTGCACGTGGGGCGATTATGACAATGACGGTTGGCTCGATTTGTTCGTCGGCAACCGCGCCGGACAAAACGACTACTTGTATCACAACAACGGGGACGGGACGTTCACCAAAGTCACCAACAGCATTGCGGCAAATGACGGCGCCGATTCGCAGGCCTGCGCGTGGGGCGATTATGACAACGATGGTTTTCTCGACCTGTTCGTGGGGAACTTCTCGGGTACGAATTTCCTCTATCGCAACAACGGGAACGACAATCACTGGCTCAAGCTCCGGCTGATCAACACTCTCTCGAACCGCGCTGCCCTTGGCGCGAAGGTTCGCGTGCGCGCGACCATCAACGGGCAGACGTTCTGGCAGATGCGCGAAGTCCTCGGCGGCGACGGCTCCCCCGGCCAGAACAGCCTGCACGTCCACGTCGGCCTCGGCAACGCGACGAATGCCGACCTCGTGCGCATCGAGTGGCCTTCCGGCACCGTGCAGGAGTTGTCCAACGTCGC
>JBDSIW010000007.1:0-7372 GCA_039917795.1 Verrucomicrobiota bacterium
TTCGGCATGCTTTCCAATTTTCTTTACTCGGGCCATTACCAATTGCCCGCTGCGCATTCCAATCTGAACAACTGGTTCGAACAAATGTCCAAAATCAAATTGCCGTCTGCAAAACTCACTCGTGAAAAATTACGTCCTTGATACCAATGTCCTCCTTCATGATCCCAATTCGGTTCTCAATTTCGCAGACAACAATGTCCTGATTCCCATTGATGTCATCGAGGAATTGGATCGCTTCAAGCGCGAATCCAACGAACTCGGTTCCAACGCCCGCATGTTTTCCCGCACGCTCGACAAGCTGCGTGAAAAAGGAAAGTTGAACAAAGGCGTTCGCCTCGAGAATGGCGGTTGCCTGCGCGTCATTTTCCCCGAGAAAAATGAAACGGGCCACCTCGTCTTCGGCAACAAAACGGTGGACAGCCGGATCGTGGCGATGGGTTTGGAAACGCAAAAGGCCGAGCCAAAAATCCGGACGATCATTGTTTCCAAGGATATTAATCTGCGGTTGAAGGCTGACGCTTTTGGGCTCGACGCGGAAGATTACGAGACGGATCGCATTTTCCTGACCGACCTTTACACGGGCATGATCGACCTCTCGATCAGCGCCGAGAAAATGGCGAAATTCCGCACCGAGGGCGAATTGGAATTGAATGGAGGAGCCAAATATTTTCCGAATGAATATTGCACTCTGACGGACGAAACGAATCCGAAGCGCACCGCGCTGACCAAGGTCGATGCCACCGGTAAAAAGCTCATCCCGATTCTCGATTGCCGCGAAGGCGTCTGGGGCATCAAGCCGCGCAACCGGGAGCAGCACTTCGCCTTCGACGCGTTGCTCGACGACAACATCAAGCTCGTCACGTTGATGGGAAAAGCTGGCACCGGAAAAACCTTGATGGCGATGGCGGCGGGCTTGAAACGTGTCGTGCTCGATCGCGAATTCCGCCGCCTCGTCGTCGCGCGGCCAACCATTTCGATGGGAAAGGAGCTTGGGTTCCTGCCCGGGTCGCTCGAGGAGAAATTGTCGCCCTGGATGCAACCGATTCACGATGCGCTTGAAATGCTCAGCGACCTGAACATGGGCAACGAACATCGCCGCAGCAACGATTTGATGCGTTCTGGAAGCATCGTGGTGGAGGCGCTGAGCTACATTCGTGGACGCAGCATCGCCAATCAATTCATGGTGATCGACGAAGCGCAAAATCTGACTCCGCTCGAAGTGAAAACCATTATCACGCGCGTCGGCCACGGAACGAAAATTATTTTCACAGGCGACCCCTATCAGATCGATAATCCCTACGTCGATTCGTCTTCGAACGGGTTCAATTATATCATCAGTAAATTCCGCGAACACCCGATCGCGGCGCATATCGAGTTGCAAAAAGGCGAGCGCTCGGATTTGGCGGAATTGGCTGCGAACATTTTATAATTTCGTAGCCACTGAGGCCTCGCAGTGGTTTTCGATAATCTAAGAATCCATCGTCTCACGGCGGGGGCTGCCTTGAATCATGCGGCCCAAAATGGCGTCGCTGGGAATGAATTGCTAGGAGGTCCGGGTCACAGAGGAGCCCATTTCGAATGCTTGTAGCGCTGATAAACCCACCTGAACTCGGCGTTGCTGGCGTTTCCTCCCGACCAATAAAAGCTGTAAATTCCCTTGGCGGAATCTTGAGCGGCCTTGATTAAGGTCTTGTCCCGCCAGGTGTGGCTTTCCGCGTGGCCATCTGCAAAAGCAATGGTGCTGACGTCGCCATGGAAAACGGCCAATGGATCAACCCAGCCGGGAGCAGGCTTTACATCAATCACCCAGGTTCCCTGGTTGAACCCTCGAGGATCCGATTCTTCCAGAAAGGTCATCGCTTCAGAGGCGTTTAAGACCGTGGATAATTTTGTGTAGGGCTTTTGGTATGGGTCCTGCCAACCGCCACCATTCATGCCGTTCGCTTTCGAATAGCTGTCGTAGGCGTAACCCTTTCCAGGCTTGAGCGTTTTGGTTCGCAGGTCGCCCGGGCAATGATATGCGCCCGTCGCCTTCACGTACTGAAACAAGGGTCCTCGTTTAAGCCCGTTTTCGACGTAGCGTTGCGCGAGAGGTTCGGAAAGCCCCACCGTGAGATCCAAAAAAGTGCCGAAGTCAGTTTGGGGACCCGGCCAATAACCTCCGCCAACATTGGCGGCCTGACCTGTCCCTGGATTGGTGAAAACCATCAGGTCTTTATTGTCGTCCGCGTACATGACGAAACCCAGAGCGAGATGCTTCTGGTTGTTGAGGCACGCAGCTTTCGTGGCCTTGAGTTTAGCTTTTGCGAGCGCGGGCAGCAATAATCCCGCGAGAATCGCAATTATGGCAATGACCACGAGTAGTTCGATGAGAGTAAAACCGCGTCGCGGTTGGTTTCGGGCGAAAGCTAAAATGGATCGACCCGACAGCTCAGGCGCAAAGCGGGTCACGGTGAATTGCATGTGCGGTGAGTTCATATAGGCAACACTAAATCGGGGCTGGGCGGAAGCAATCCCAGTTTTCGCAATGCCTGGGGTGTGATCTCATGCAATGCCGGAAAAAATGATGCGGACGCAGCGCTGAAGCGCAGACCGTTCGAGGGCTCGGAATTCTTCCAACAATCCGTGCCGTTCCGCATTTCTGCATAAAACCAATCGCTGGCTTTACAGCGCGAAACCAGATGTTTAATCTCCCATCATGCCGACGGAATTTGATGCCTCCGATTTTGTAGACAGCGATTTTCAACCATCCCGCAAGACGGGTTACACCACCCCTATGACTGCACCTCGCGGCGATTCGGAACGTCCCCCTTCACGCGAAGAAGTCGATTCTCGCGTCAGCGAAACCCACAGCAAACTCGCCGAACTCAAGCGCGCACAGGAGGAACTTGAACGCGAGCGCGCGAGCCTCGAAGAATTGCGCCGTCGCCAGATGGAGTTCCAGACCGGCCGTGACGAAATGTTGCAAAGCCTCACGCGCGGACTCGGCCTGCTCGAAGAATCTGAGTTCGCCGCGCGTCGTGACGCCGAAGAAATGGCCCGTTCGGTGTGCGATTTGAAAGAAGCGCTCCAGAAGGTGCAAACCATCAACGACCAAAGCTGGAGCAAGGACGGCTTTAATGTCGAACTGACGCGCGCCCTCACCACCATCGAAAACGCGCGAATGGAATGGAATTCAGCGCGGTTAAAATTCTCCGTGTTATCGGGAACACCCGCGGCAGAAAAACAAATGGCGTCCGCAACGCCCAACGTTTTTGCGGCGCAGAGTTTCGGCCAGCTTTTTAAACTCGGGCTGGCCCTCACCTGGCCGCTGGTGCTGCTTGGCCTGGGAATTTTTTTAATGCTGCTCCTGCGGCGGTAGTTTGATTCTCATGGGACTGTTCAACAAAAAGGCGGATCCCATTTCTGAACGGGCCAAGGCTTTGAACGCGGAAATTGCCGCGCTCGAGGCGAAGATCAAAAAACTCAACGCGCAACCTTCTCCCACGCACGGCTCTCCCCGCGTCCGCTCCACCGCAATGCCGCACGGCCCAACTGTCCCGACGGCTCATCCGGCTCCCGCCGTGAGCGATCCGATCTTCGAGAACGTGGACCATGGGCGCTTGCAGGCGAAGGAGCCGCCCGAACCGCCCGAACCGTTCGACCAGCTCGGCGTAAAAAAATATGACCTGCCGGGGTTCCTTGGCCGGTTAAAAAATAATTTCCGACCCCGCCCGACCGCCAACCCCAAGCTGGTCAGCTATCTCGCGGCGGGGAGCATCCAGGGCTTGCGTCCGCTCCGCTACGAGAAACGCGTGGCGCGAAATCGATTTTTCGTTGTGACCATCGTGCTCGTGCTCGTGCTCTGGGGAATCATTGCCATGTTCTGGCGTCATCGCTGAGCGCGACATGAAATCAAACCGCCGTTTGCCCATTGCCACGCTCCCGATTCACACGCCCGAAGGAACGTTTCTCGCCCACTACTCGGACAAAGGTTTGATGCAGCTGGATTTTCCTTCCGGCAAAAAGCCGTTGCCCGCCTGGGCGGAAGTTCCGGGTGTGCGCGCGAAAATTTCCCGCTGGCACAAGCTGACCACCCGCTCTTTGAAGAAAGCCCTGGCGGGAAAAGCGATTTCAAAATCACCGCCCTACGACTTGGACGATTCCACGGATTTCCAGCGCAACGTCTGGTCCGCCCTTGAGAGAATTCCGATTGGCGAAACGCGAACCTACGGGGAAGTGGCCCGGCTAATCGGCAACGCCAAAGCGGTTCGCGCCGTTGGCCGCGGCTGCGCAACGAACCCCATTCCGATTTTGATTCCGTGCCACCGGCTGGTGGCGGTGCGCGGGAAGATCGGAGGATTTTCCGGCGGCTTGAAATGGAAGGAATCGTTGTTGAAACGCGAAGGCGCGCTCTTTATTTGAGTCGCAAGAATGCACGCGGCAACATTTCTCCGCGGGGAAAATGATCAGGCCACTCTCGTTGCCGCGCGAAACGCTGTCCAAAACTTCCACACTTGTTTAAGTCTTTCGTTTCAGTAAAAAATTCCGGATGCACGCTGGCTTGTTAAAAATATTTCTCTGCACCGTTTTTTCCCTCGCCTTTTCTGGATCGCTTTTTGCGGAGGCGGTGCCAGTGAAGGATTTAACGGAGGACCAGAGAATTCATATTGCCCTGGAGGCCTTGAGTCGCTTGCGCGGCTCGGAAGTGGCGAAGGATCCGCAGATTAAAATCGCTCTCGACAAGCTCGTGACCCGCACGCGCGGAACTCCGCAATTTTTGGCGCTCGTAAAACAGCTCGGCCTGAAAGACCAGGATGCGGGACTGCTGGAGCTGGCGAAAAACTCTCCCGCCAGCGAGAGCGGTGTTGAAGCCACGCGCTTGCTGCTGAGCGGCGACCAATCCCTTCTCAAGAATTCTCTCGAAGGATCTGACGCGGCAAAGATAACCGAGGCGCTCGGCAATACCGGGATGAAGGAAGCGGTGCCCTTGCTTTTGCCAATCGTGACGAGCCAGCGTGACTTGGACTTGCGGAAACTCGCCTTGCGTTCCGCGACGCGAACTCTGGAGGGCGCGGATGAAATTTTTAAGCTGGTCCGACAGGAAAAGTTGCCCGCCGATTTAAAACTCACCGCCACCTCGGAATTGAATGGAGTGCGTTGGGGAACAATTAAAACCGACGCCGCCGCGCTCCTGCCTTTGCCGCAAAGTCACGAGGCAAAAGCTTTGCCGAGCGTGGCGGACCTCGTGAAAATGAAGGGGGATCCGGCAGAGGGCGAACGAGTATTTTTCCGGCCGGAGACGCAGTGCAGTACGTGCCACAAAATCAAGGAACGCGGAATCGATGTTGGACCGGCGCTGACGGAGATTGGAGCCAAGCTCGGAAAGGACGCGTTGTTTGAATCAATTTTGGAACCGAGCGCGGGAATTTCTTTTGGCTTTGAAGCCACGCAAGTGGACTTGAAAAGCGGCGACGAAGCGTACGGACTTGTGGTGAGCGACACCACCGATGAAGTCGTGATGAAAGATTTGAAGGGAATCATTTCGCGCTACAAAAAAAACGAGATCGTCCGGCGACAGCAGTTGAAAATGTCGATCATGCCGGCGGGCCTGCAACAAACCATGTCCGCGCAGGAGTTCGTGGATTTGGTCGAATTTCTTTCCTCTTTGCGCAAAGCGAATTGAAAGTGTCGAACGATTTCTATAGCGCGAAGTTGATAGCCTAAGGAACAACGGGGTTTGCCTCCGCAATTGGTTTGTGTTCAATTGCCCGCGGCATGAGCAGCACCCATCCTTTCACGACAACAGCGTTTGAAATCCCTGGCTTTCGCGCGGTCAAGTCCTTTGGCGTTGTCCGTGGAATTATTGTCCGCTCGCGATCGGTGATCGGGAATTTCGGCGCGTCGGTGCAAAGTTTTTTTGGCGGCAACATTTCGATCTACACCAGCCTGTGCGAACGGACGCGCGATGAAGCTTTCCAGCAGATGCTCGCGCACGCGTCCGAGCTCGGGGCCAACGCCGTCATTGGAATCCGTTACGACGCGACAGAAATTGGCCACGGAATCACCGAGGTCTTGTGCTACGGAACCGCAGTTCACGTGACGCAAGTTTGATTTCTGTTATGGATGGAGCTTCGGACGAGCGGCTTCTAACCAGATTTTCGACTGCATCGAACCTTCGAGGACGGCGGGTAATTTTTCCGAAAATTTGGATGTCGGGAATTACGAAAGCAGTCCATCATCAGGGTTCCTGTGAAAATCACTTCGGCCAATTTTCAATGTAGCGCTCCCGATCTCCGATCCTGCCCCGAGGAAACCTTGCCGGAATTTGCTTTTATCGGGCGGTCCAACGTTGGCAAATCGTCGCTCCTCAACGCGCTCGTTCAGCGCAAGGATTTAGCGCGCGTTTCAAAAGTTCCCGGCTACACCAAGCTGATTAATTTTTTCACGATCAACCAATCCTGGAGGCTGGTGGATTTACCCGGATACGGCTTCGCCCAAGTGGCCAGGAAGAACAAAGAAAAGTTTAACCACGCCGTAAACGATTACCTCGCCAATCGAGAGAATCTCAAAGGGGTTTTTGTCTTGGTGGACTCGCGCCATACTCCACAGAAGATCGATTTGGAATTTGTGCACTGGCTGGGCGGGTTGTCGGTCCCGCTGGTCCTCGTTTTCACCAAGACCGACAAATCCAAGCCGGCACGTGTGCAAAAAAATATCGAGCTGTTCAAGGAAAGCATGGCGGGGTGGTTCGATGAGCTGCCGGAGATTTTTTCCTGCTCGTCCGTCACAAAAAATGGCCTGGTGGAATTACTCGGCGTCATTGATGAGTCCATGGTCGGCGCGCCGGAGCCGGAACCGGATTCGCCCGCGCCCTGGGGAAAATCGGCCGCTTTCTCGTTGGAAAAGTAAATGGCCCTCACCCTGGAAGATCTTGGTTGGAACGCCGCCTTCGAAAGGGAATTTGCCCTATATTATTCGAGTGGCTGGAAGCCAGCCCGCTTGATTCGCGATAACCGGATCACCTACGGAGCATTGCTGGCCGAAGGCGGCGGCCAGGAATTGGAAGTGAGCATGAGCGGCAAAGTTTATCACGAAGCGGAAACGGACGCCGAGCTTCCCGCCGTCGGCGACTGGGTGGCTCTCGATTTGGGCGGTGAAAAAGGTGAGGCGATCATCCAGGCGCGCCTCAAACGACAGAGCTGTTTTTCCCGCCGGGCCGCCGGCCAAAGTGCCGAGGAGCAAGTCATCGCGTCCAATGTCAATGTCGTGGTGGTGGTGACGGATGCGGGCCCGGATTTAAACCCCCGGCGCATGGAGCGCTATTTCACGTTGATCGCCCGCAGCGGAGCCAAACCCGTGGTGCTCGTCAATAAAGCCGATCTTTTTTCCG
>JBDSIW010000008.1:0-8253 GCA_039917795.1 Verrucomicrobiota bacterium
GTGATGGTCGAAGAAAAGCCTTACGAAAACAACGTTGGTTACAGTCAACGCGCCGATGTGCCGATTGAACCGCGCCTGAGCGAGCAATGGTTTTTGAAATATCCCGCTGTGGAATCGAGCAAAGAATGCGTGTCCAATAGTCGAAGTGTCGCCATCATTAATTTGCGTGGTGACGAACTGACGGGAACTACCCGCAGCGAGTTACGTCATTCCGCGTTGAAGCTGGCGAAAAAGAAAGGTTGGTTAGGTCGGGCATTTCCGAATCAAGATACTGGCTGGCAGATTCACGTTCGCCGCCGAAGCCTTTCTCATGCTTTTTCGAGTCGGAACCAAGCCGCGATTCAAGCTGTGGCCGCACTACCGGAACTAATTCATTCCGCCGTGTTGGTTCGGAGCGAACCTCATCAACCGCCCGCTCCAGATTTCAAGGCGGTGCATCATTTTGTGGCTGCTCTCCGCATCGACGGAAAAGATTTTGTGATTCCCATCGTCGTCAAGGAATTGTTGAGCGGAGAATATTTATACGACTATAAGACAAAAAAAATAACGCCCGGCGGTAAACCTCTGGGGCCGCATCTCCCTGCGGAGAAGTTGGACATCCAGCCTGCACCGGGCGCTGAATGGAAATTGGCTCAACTACTTTCAATTGTCAACGGTCAGCCCGCGCCTTGCATGAATTTTCATCCGCAGCGGTGGGCGAAAGTTTACGATCATTGGCTGACAAACATTCAAGACTGGTGCATCAGCCGCCAGCTTTGGTGGGGACATCGGATTCCGGTGTGGACTAGAAGTTTTCACAAGAATGCTTTTTCTGACTTCATGGGGATGGAATGGGACGAATCAAAGGTTTTTTGGACTGATTTAAAAGGCAATCCTGCTGGCGACGGCCCGAACATTTTTTGGGATGCAACTTTACTAAGCGAGGATGGGAACTACCGCACAGTTCGTGCTCTTGCCTTCGATCAGGAAGCAATCGAACAAATAGTTGATTCGCAATTCACCCAAGACCCCGACGTCCTCGACACCTGGTTCAGTTCCTGGCTCTGGCCGTTCGCCACGATGGGTTGGCCGGAAAAAACTCCAACGCTCGAAAAATTTTATCCCACAACCGATCTCGTCACCGGACCGGACATTATTTTCTTTTGGGTCGCACGCATGATCATGGCGGGCTACGAATTCATGGGCGAGCCGAAGTTCGGCCTCCCAAATGCCTTGCCGTTCAAGAACGTTTATTTCACCGGCATCATCCGCGACAAACAGGGCCGCAAAATGTCGAAGACGCTCGGCAATTCGCCCGACCCGCTCGACCTCATTTCGAGATTCGGCGCGGACGCTTTGCGTTTCGGCACGATGCGCAGCGCGCCGCTCGGCCAGGACGTGCTCTTCGACGAAAAGGACGTCGAACTCGGCCGCAATTTCTGCAACAAACTTTGGAACGCCTGCCGTTTTCGTCAGATGCAGGGGCAAAGTGCTTCCGACATCATGTCGGCAGAAACAGCGGAAGGCGGAAACTTCCGACAGGATGTCGGCAGCACGTTTGAAGTCGAAGGCGAAATCCGCCGCGAACTTCTCACCAGCGATGACAAATGGATTCTGCTGAAACTCGATGCAGCAATTCGCGAAGTCACCACCGCATTGGCAGAATATAAATTCAGCGATGCCACCGCCGCGCTCTACAAATTTTTCTGGAGCGAATATTGTGATTGGTATGTTGAGGCGAGCAAAGCCGTTTTCTTTGATAGCCGCCGAGGTAACGAGGCGGATTCAACCAACCAAACTCCGCCTCCTCACGTCGGCGGCTACGACGCGCAAAAAGCGAACACCAACGCCGTCATCGATTTTATTCTTTCCAACACGCTGCGACTTTTCCATCCGTTCCTGCCGTTCATAACCGAGGAACTCTGGCACGGCATGGGATTCAACCAAGATCTTCCGCCAGAGCAGGGCGGCAACACGATCATGTTTGCGCACTGGCCGAAGCCGCTCGACGACGAATTCAAATCGCATTACGTCCTCGACGAAACCGACGAGCAATTCGTGAACACGAAATACGAACTCGTCACGCAAGGCCGCAACCTCCGTCGCGAAGGAAACATTCCATCGAGCAAACGCGTGAAATTCGTTTTCAAACCGTCCGGCAATTTGAAAACACACGACGCCGAGGTGCTGAAAGTTCTGCTGAATGCCGAAGAACTGGAAGTAAACGCGGGTTACATCCCGCGAAAAGGCACGCCCGCCGCGTTGTCGCCACTGGGTGAACTCTACTTGCCGCTTGAAGGTTTGATCGACGTGGAAGCCGAGAAGGCCCGCCTCGGCAAAGAGGTCGAAAAATTCCAGCTGGAAATTCAAAAGGTGGAGCAGAAATTGAACAACCCGGCTTTCACAGAAAAAGTTCCGGCATCCGTTCTGGATGAGCATCGCAAACGGCTTACCGACTGGCAGGCCAAGCTTCAGAAAGTTCAGTCTGCCTTGAGCGCGTTGGCTTAAAGCGAAGCTGCGCCAAAATTTCGGGGATAAGGTTCGTTTTTGATGAGTGGGTCTGGTAGCTTTGGCTAACAACCATTGCAATTCATGTTCACGCAACAATCGCGCCTCGAGAAGGTTCACGCCAAGACCTTCGCCCTCAACAAAATCTTTCTCCCGGGAAATTGGATAAGAATTATTCTCTTCCTGACTTTTCTGGCTGTTCTGTCGGGAAGAATTTCCGCTGCTCAGATTCCCGGGCTGTTCAACACGGGCATTTCCGCGAATGGGAGTTTGGCGCCAGATGGCTCGGTGGATTTGCATTACCGAATGGTTCAAAGTGCCGACCCTTTCTGGCCAGGACCGGGAGCAATCGTGGTGAACGCCGGGTTTCCGGGTCCGTGGCTCGCTACCACGGCCAGTTCAAAATGGATCGCCCCACAAGCGTCGCAAATGGGCGGGAACGGGCCCGGTGATTACAAATATCGAATTACTTTTGACCTCACGGGATTGGAGCCTGCTTCGGCAATCCTCACGGGCCGCTGGGCTTCCGACAATCTGGGAACCGACATCTTGCTGAACGGCGTCTCGCTCGGTCTCTCGAACCCTGGCCAATTCGCGGCATTCAGTCCGGTGTTCACGATCAATTCCGGTTTTATCGACGGAACAAACACGTTGGATTTCATCGTGAACAACGCGGGCACAGGCGCGAACCCGACCGGCTTTCGCGCGGAACTCAGCGGAACGGCCGAGTTGATTCCTCCTCCTGGCACGCCGCCATCGATCACCGGCCAACCATCTTCGCGCGTGGTTTCGTCTGGCGAATCGGTTTCCTTTACCGTCGGCGCAACGGGGAGCCGTCCGTTAAATTATCAATGGCGATTAAATGGCCAGGTCCTTCTCAACGCCACGAATTCGATTCTCACCATTGGGTCGGTTTCCGGCAGCGACATCGGCGGATACGATGTGGTGGTTTCCAATAATTGGGGTTCTGCGACAAGCGCGGTGGCGACTTTGAAATCGCTACTGCGCCTCGGCCCATCGAGTCGCCGCACACCGCTGGTTATTTCCGAAATTATGTACAACCCGAGGAAGCGGACAGATGGAAAAAACCTTGAGTACATTGAAATTCATAACACGAATCCTTTCTTCGAAGATGTCAGCGGATTTCGCATTTCCGGAAATTACGATTTTGTCATTCCGCCCAATACGAAAATTCCTGCGGATGGATACCTGTTGGTCGCAGCCGCGCCAGCGGATGTGCAGAGCGTTTACGGCATCACGAATGTTCTGGGCGGATTCACGAATAATCTTTCCAACAGCAGTGGCACGGTTCGCCTGCGAAAAAAATCGGGCGCAGTGATCCTCGAGGTAACTTATTCCGATCAGACGCCGTGGCCCATTGCTGCGGACGGTGCGGGCCATTCATTGGTCCTTGCGAAGCCCTGGCTCGGCGAAGCCAATCCGCAGGCCTGGTCTGCCAGTTCCGTCATCGGCGGCTCGCCCGGTGCCGATGATTTATTGCCAAACGGTCCGCTGGAAAATGTGATGATCAACGAAATCCTGGCGCACACCGACGATCCCGTTTTCGATTTCGTCGAGCTCTATAATCACAGCACCAACGCCGTGAATTTGTCCGGATGCTGGTTGAGCGACAATCCTGACACGAACAAATTCAGAATCCCCGAAGGCACAATTCTCGGCGCGAGACAGCGGGTGGCGTTCGACCAGAATCAAATGGGCTTCTCGTTGTCAGCCGATGGCGACGACGTGTTTTTTGTAAATTCAAACCAGACGCGCGTGATTGATGCCGTGCGATTCACTGGTCAGCGAAATGGTGTGTCGCTTGGACGTTATCCCGATGGCGCGCCGACGTTTCATGAGTTGAGCGCGCGCACTCCAGGCGCGGCCAACGCGCCGCTTCTCCTCGGCGACATCGTCATTAACGAAATCATGTACGACCCCATTTCCGGAGATGACGATGATGAATATGTCGAACTTTACAATCGCGGAACAAACGCGGTGGACCTCGCTGGCTGGAAGTTTGTGGCCGGAATTGATTTCACTTTTCCAACCGGGGCAATCATTGGCGCAAAAGGTTATCTTGTCGTGGCGCGAAACGCGAGACGGCTGATGACGAATTACCTGAACCTCAGCAGCGCGAATCTCTTTGGCAATTTCGGTGGCAAATTGTCGAACAGCGGCGAGCGGATCGCGCTGGGCTTCCCGGATTCCAGCATCTCCGTTTCCGGCGGCGTCACAACCACGAATCATTTTTTTATCGTCGTCAACGAAGTGACTTACGGCACGGGCGGACGCTGGGGAAATTGGTCGCACGGCGGCGGAAGCAGTTTGGAGTTGATTGATGCGCGGAGCGACAACCGTCTCTCCGCGAATTGGTCGGACAGTGATGAGACGGGCAAAGCTCCGTGGACGGTGATCAGCAATACCGGCACGCTCGATAACGGCAGCGGCAGTTACGCGCAGTTGCAGGTTTTGTTGCTCGATGCGGGCGAGGCTTTGCTGGATGACGTTCAAGTTTTCACCACTGGAGGAAACATGGTCGCCAATTCTAATTTTGAAGGCGGCATCAGCGGATGGACGGCGCAGGGAACGCATATACTGACCTCATGGGAAACCAACGGTGGATACGGGAGCGCGCGGAGTCTGCATCTGCGGGCCACGGGCCGCGGAGATATTGCCGCGAACCGGGTTCGCACGCCACTGACTCAGACGCTAACGTCCGGAACCGCCACCATCCAAGCCAAGGCGCGCTGGTTGCGGGGACATCCCGAAGTTTTGCTGCGGTTAAAAGGTAATTATCTCGAGACTTTCGGCCGCCTCACTGTGCCGGCAAACCTGGGGACGCCGGGCATGGCCAACAGCATCGCGCGACTCAACACCGGTCCCGCCATCAGCGACGTGTCGCACTTGCCAGTCCTGCCTGCTGCCGGGCAAATAATTCACGTGACGGCGCGCGCTCACGATTCGGATGGGCTGGCCTCGATGACGCTTCGTTATCGTCTCGATCCGTCATCGACCGTGTTTTCCCTGGCGATGAATGACGGCGGAACCAATGGCGACGTGATTGCGGGCGACGGAATTTTCTCGGCGAATATCCCCGGCCAGGCGGACGGAACACTCGTCGCTTTCCGGGTCGAGGCGGCGGATGGGTTTTCCCCGGCGGCCACGACAAAGTTTCCTGCTGACGCGCCGACCCATGAATGCCTCGTTCGAGTCGGCGAATCTTTGCCGCCAGGCGCGTTTGGCACCTACCGGCTTTGGATCACCGAAGCCACCCGTCTCAACTGGAGCAACGCGGAGAAGCAATTGAGCAATGAACCCTTCGACGCCACCTTTGTTTATGGCAACAGCGAGGTGGTTTACAACGTCGGCACGCACTACAGCGGCAGTCCCTACACCGCGCCGAGTTACAACGGTCCCACTGCCAATCTTTGTGGATACGATTTGCTTTTCCCGGAAGACCACGCGCTCCTCGGCGAGACTCATTTTATTCTCGATTGGCCGGTGCGCGACTCAACTGACCAGCGCGAGCAACTGATGTTTTGGTTCCTTGATCAGTACGGTTTGCCGAACAATTATCGTCGCTACGTGAACCTGTTCGTGAATGGCGTCAAGCGCGGGACGATTTACGACGACGTGCAGCAACCCGGCGGAGACACCGTCAGCGAGTGGTTTTCGAGTGACAGTAACGGAAGTTTGTTCAAGACCGATTGCTGGGAGGAATTCACGGACGCCGGTGCGAGAGAGCCGGCCGGCACCGGTTGCATTCTTAATTCGTTGGAGATTTTCAATACCGAGGGCGGCGTAAAAAAATTGGCGCGCTACCGTTGGAACTGGCGCCCGCGCTCCATCAACAAGACAGCAAACGATTTCAGCGATCTCTTTAATCTGGTGGATGCGGTCAACGCGCCGGATAGCGGCTACACTTCCGCAGTTGAAAACGTGGTCGATGTCGAGAATTGGATGCGGACATTCGCCATGAACGACCTGGCCTCGTTCTGGGACGCGTTCGGAAATCCGAACAGCAAGAACACCTATCTCTACAAGCCCGAGAACGACGGATGGAAATTAATGTCGTGGGATTTTGATGTGGGACTGGGTGTTTTCAACGACCCGACGGACGCGCCTCTTTTTTCGGTGAACGATCCAACCCTCGTTCGCATGAATCAGAATCCCGCGTGGGTGCGGCTTTACTGGGGCGCGCTCGATGAAGCGATGAACGGATTTTTCCAGGTCGGCGCGGGCACCGCAATCAACGCGCTGCTTGACGCGAAATATGCCGCGTTCCAATCGAGCGGTGTCGTCCTGGAAGCGCCTGATTCCATCACTGCGTGGATCAACCAGCGCCGAGCTTTTCTCCAAACCCAATTGGACACCGTGGCCGCGAACTTCGCCGTCAATGGCCCAACCACATTCACAACGAATCGAAACCTTGTTACGTTCTCCGGCACCGCACCAGTTCGCGTCCGGGACATTCTGCTCAACGGCGTGGCCTATCCAATCAAGTGGATTTCGCCGACCGTGTGGCAAATCAACGGTCCACTTTTCGCCGCAACCAACGTTTTCAACATCGCTGGATTGGATCGATTCGGCGCAGTGGTTCCCGGAGCCAATGCCACCGTCACCGTGAATTACACGGGCCTGAATCCGCTTGCCTCAGACAATATCGTCATCAACGAAATCATGTACAATCCCTTGGTGCCGGAGGCGAGTTATGTCGAACTCCACAATCGCTCCACCAATTATTCCTTCGACCTTTCAGGCTGGGAGTTCAATGGATTGAGTTTCACTTTTCCCTCGGGAACCCTTTTGACGAACAACGGATTTTTCCTGCTCGCAAAAAATCCAATCGCATTCGCGAACGCCTACGGCTACGGCATTCCGGTCGCCGCGGCGTTCGATGGCCATCTGGACACGAACGGCGAAACGTTGAGCTTGATCATTCCCGGCGCAACTTCTGCAACCGACTTCGTGGTGGATCGAGTTACCTACGACGACGCGCCGCCGTGGCCCGCCGCCGCGAATGGATTTGGCCCTTCGCTGCAACTGATCGATCCGGCACAGGACAATAACCGCGTGGCAAACTGGGCGGCAGTTTCCACCAATTCTGTTATCGCGCCGCAGTGGATTTATTTTTCCACCAACGGGACGGCGAGCAGTTCGACGCTTTATATTTATCTGGCCAGCGCGGGCGATATTTACGTGGATGATTTTAAATTCGTGGCAGGCTCGGTGCCGGACGCGGGCGCCAATCTCCTGACGAATCCCGGATTTGAATCGGGCTTGGTCGGATGGAATCTGACGGGCAACTTTGCCCAATCGGTTTTGAGCACGAACATCGTTCACGGCGGCGCTTCCAGCTTGCGCGTGGTCGCCACCTCCGCCGGCTCAGGCAGCGGCAACGCGATTTTTCAGACCATTACTCCCGCGTTGACGACTGGACAGCCCTACGCCCTCAGTTTTTGGTATCGGCAAAGCACCAATGGCGGTCCGCTGTTGGTTCGGCTTTCGGGAGCGGGTGTGACGACTGGCTCCATTAATCCTGCGCCGACGGCCTCGGTCGCCGCCGCGTTCACACCCGGTCGCGCCAATAGCGGGTCCGCTTTGTTGCCGGTATTTCCTCAACTTTGGTTGAATGAAATCGAGCCCAACAACTCGCTCGGGTTGGCCGATAATTTTAACCAGCGCGATCCCTGGATCGAACTCTACAACAGCGGTACAAACGCGTTGAACCTCGGCGGATATTTTCTCGCGGACAATTATTCC
>JBDSIW010000009.1:0-14717 GCA_039917795.1 Verrucomicrobiota bacterium
CGAAGTCATCCAAACCGGCGGCAACCGGACGGTGGAACAATCTGCCGAATATGTCAGCCGCCTGAAAACTGAGAAACGATATCAGCGTGATGTCTATTAAATCTTCGAAAGTTCGTCGGACACACAACCAGTAACTAGTTCGACTCGTTTTTTCTCGTTATTTGGATCCCAAAAAAAATGTCCTCATTCCGTCCAATGAAAATCAGAAAATTTGTATCGTTGAGACAGTTTTCATTCTGAATTTTTTGAGCAGAAAAAATTTAATTTTTCAACTCACTGGCAGCGAACTATTTCAGCCTGCGCAAAATGTCGGCCGTGATTTGCGGCACAATTATTGCGCGCAAAAGATAAGAGGTAAAAATGAAACAAAGTTCCCATTTAAACAAAGTGTTGTCCTATCAAAGCTTCGGGTTTCTCGCGATCATCGGTTTATGTTGGCTCAACTCCTTACTCGGTTTGCCCTCACTGATTTTGGATGGCAATCTCGGCCTGTCTGATTTCAGAAGCCCCGTGCTGCAGATGTTGCTCATCCTCGCGGTTTGGCTATTGGTAAGCGCTTCGACCCGACGGAATCTGGACAGGCTCAAATATCTCGAACAGTTTTTGCACGTTTGCGCCTGGTGTCGTCGCATCGATTCCAAGGGAGAATGGATGGTGACGGAAAAATTCCTCGCACAAGGCCTGGACACAACGACTACCCACGGCATTTGTCCTGATTGCCTAGTGAAACATACCGAATCGCTCGGCCAGAAAAAGCGCACGCAGGAAATCGCCGGAACCGAACTTTCTGCAACCTGACAATCGCCTGACTAAGGGATCTAACCCAACGGATCTTTTCCAACGGCGGTGCGCCAGTACTAAGATTTTGCCAAGCGCCGCTTTCGCCCGTATAAACACGTAAACTTTATGTCCGCACCAAAAGCTGTGAGCAAAACCAAATCTTTGACGGAGCAAAAACCGGTTTCCGCCCCGCGTATTTTCAAAAAAATTCTCGCGGCCAATCGTAGCGAAATCGCCATCCGCATTTTTCGCGCGGCCACCGAACTCAGGCTGCGCACGGTCGCCGTTTACGCGCAGGAAGATCGACTTTCCATTCATCGTTTCAAAGCGGACGAAGCGTATCTTGTTGGTGAAGGCAAAGGTCCTGTCGGTGCGTATCTCGACATCGAAAGCATAATCGCGCTGGCGAAAGAAAAACAAATAGACGCGATTCATCCGGGCTACGGATTCCTTTCTGAGAACGCAAATTTTGCGCGGGCCTGTGAGAAAGCTGGAATTGTTTTTGTCGGGCCGAGACCGCAGTTGCTGGAAATGATGGGCGATAAAACGGCGGCGCGTTCGCTCGCGCAAAAAATCGGCGTACCGGTTTTGCCTGGAACAGAAGATCCAATTGCAGATCGCGCCACGGCGTTGAAAGTTGCGCAGCAAATTGGTTTTCCACTCATCATCAAGGCGGCGTTCGGCGGCGGCGGGCGTGGGATGCGCGTCGTCCACAAGTCCGGCGATTTACAGAACCTCCTCGACGAGGCGCGCAACGAAGCGGAACGGGCATTTGGAAATTCCGCGGTCTTCCTCGAAAAATATATTCCACGCGCCAAACACATCGAGGTCCAGATCCTGGGTGACCAGCATGGCAACGTTGTCCATTTGCACGAGCGTGATTGCTCAGTGCAGCGAAGGCACCAGAAGGTCATTGAGATCGCCCCGTCGATTGCGCTCGATGAAAAGGTGCGCCAGGAACTCTGCGACGCTGCGGTGCGCATGGCGAAGGAAGTCAAATACGACAACGCCGGGACGATTGAATTTCTCTACAACCTTGACTCGAAGGAATGGTTCTTCATCGAGATGAACCCGCGCATTCAGGTCGAGCACACGGTGACGGAGGTCATCACGGGAATTGATCTGGTGCGGGCGCAAATGTTGATCGCGCAGGGTTACCCGTTGCACGGGCCCGAGATCAATCTTCCGTCGCAGGACAAAATTCCCCGCAATGGTTGCGCCGTGCAATGCCGCGTCACCACCGAAGACCCCGAGAATAAATTCATGCCCGATTACGGGAAGATTTTGACGTATCGTTCGGCGGGCGGATTTGGGGTTCGTCTGGATGGCGGCATGGGTTACGCCGGTTCGGTCATCACGCCATTTTACGATTCGTTGCTCGTAAAAATTACGACGAGCGGACAGGACTTTCACATGGCTCTGCAACGGATGGACCGCGCGTTGCGGGAATTTCGGATTCGCGGCGTCAAGACGAACATTCCGTTCCTCGAAAACGTCATTCACAACAAAGTTTTCCGCGACGGGCTAGCCACCACTACGCTGATCGATACCACGCCGGAATTGTTCAAGTTCAAATCGCGCCGCGATCGCGCGACCAAGCTGCTGAATTTTTTGGGCGACGTCGTGATCAATGGAAATCCACAGGCCAAAGGTTACATCCCAAAAACGCCCCTTTCGCCCGCGCCACCGCCTGCCTACGACCACAAACAAATTCCGCCGAAGGGCACGCGACAATTGTTACTGGAATTGGGCCCAAAGAAATTTGCCGAGTGGACGCTGAACCAAAAACGGTTGCTCGTGACGGACACGACTTTTCGCGACGCCCATCAGTCGTTGCTCGCGACGCGAGTGCGGACTTATGACATGCTCGCGATTGCCGGCGCGGTGGCGCGTCGCACGCCGGAACTTTTCAGCCTGGAGATGTGGGGCGGGGCAACCTTCGACAGCGCGATGCGTTTCCTGCATGAAGACCCATGGCATCGCCTGCGCGACTTGCGCGAAAAGGTTCCGAACATTTGTTTTCAAATGCTTTTTCGCGGTTCAAACGCGGTGGGCTACTCAAACTATCCGGACAATGTCGTGGCGGGTTTCGTGAAGCACGCCGCGGAATCGGGCATGGATATTTTCCGCGTGTTCGATTCCCTGAACTACACGCCGAACTTGAGAGTCGCGATGGAGGCGGTGAACCAGACGCACGCGATCTGCGAAGCGGCGATTTGTTATACGGGCGATATTCTCGACCCAAAGCGCACGAAGTATTCGCTGAAATATTACGTAAAGCTGGCCAGGGAATTGGAAAGCATGGGCGCGCATTTTCTCGCGATCAAAGACATGGCGGGATTATGCCGGCCTTACGCGGCGTTCCAACTCGTCAAAGCGCTCAAGGAGGAAATCGGCATTCCAATTCATTTCCACACGCACGACACGAGCGGGATTAACTCCGGTTCGATCTTGCGCTCCAGCGATGCGAACGTGGACGTGGTTGATTTGGCGATTGCTTCGATGAGCGGTTCGACCAGCCAGCCGAACATGAATTCCATCGTGGCCGCGCTCCAGCATATGCCGCGCGCCACGGGATTGGATTTGGCGACGCTCGATGAATTTTCTGATTTTTGGGAACAAGTGCAGGCTTGCTACAAGCCGTTTGACACCGCGCCGCGCAGCGGAAGCGCCGAGGTTTATTTGCACGAAATGCCCGGCGGCCAATACACCAATTTAAAGGAGCAGGCCGCCAGCATGGGCTTGGGAAATCGTTGGCCGGAAATTGCGCGGACCTACGCTGAGGTGAACCAACTCTTCGGGGACATTATCAAGGTCACGCCGAGCAGCAAAGTGATCGGCGATATGACGATGTTCCTCGTGACGCGTGGCATCAAGCCGGCCGACGTATTGAACCTGGAGCCTGGCACGACGTCTTTCCCGGCGTCCGTCGTGGACATGCTCCTCGGCAATCTCGGTCAGCCGATGGGTGGCTGGCCGAAGAAATTGCAGGAAGTTGTCCTGGGTAAACAAAAACCATTCACGACGCGGCCGGGCGCAAACCTCAAGCCGCTGAACTTGAAAAAAGTTCGCGCAGAAATTTCAACCAAATTAAAACGCGAGGCGACCAAGGACGATCTTTACAGCCATTTGATGTATCCAGAGGTTTTTGCGGAGTTCACAAAATTCGTGCGCGATCACAGCGACGTCGGCGTGCTTCCAACCAGCGCCTTTTTCTACGGGTTGAAGCCGAGCGAGGAAGTTTCCATCGACATCGAGGAAGGCAAGACGCTTTTCGTCCGGCTTATCAATATCGGGCAGGTGGATAAAGACGGTCGGCGCATCGTCACGTTCGAGTTAAACGGAATGCCGCGCGAAACGGCGGTGCAGGATCGTTCCGTGCAACCAAAAACGAAAGCGCGCACGAAAGCTGATCCTACAGACCCTATGCAGATTGGTGCGCCGATCCCTGGATTAATCACCACGGTCAACGCGACGATCGGAGCAAAAGTAGCGAAAGGGGACAAGCTCCTCACCATGGAAGCGATGAAAATGCAGACCACGATTTACGCCTCCGCGGATGGCACCGTGGACAAGATTTTCGCCCAGATCGGAGACACGGTCGAGAGCAAGGATTTGCTGGTGAAGCTGAAGGCGTGAGCCAATGAGTTTTGTTGTCCCAGATCCCCGAGTGGTTTCTAAAACCAGCGAAGCCCTTAAGCTTATGCGGGAGGTGGTTGGGTCGAAGAAACCTTTTTTAAACTGTGTCGGTGTGCAATTGAAAACATCAGAATTCCACCCAGGATGCCGAACGGAATCATGTAGTAAAAGTAGTAGTCCCAACCTTTGTGGTCCAAGACATACCCGAGTCCTTTGATTGCGAGTGCTGCGCCGAAATATTGACAAGCATCAATGCAGCCCGAAGCGAACGCCGCCATTTTCCTTCCGCCAATATCCATCGCCGCCGCCGGGCCGAGCAGGGAATGAGTCGAATTGACTGTGAACGCCACCAACACAAAAAAAACGATCGCGAGATTGACGGTGTGAACCTGCGACGCGATCAGAAGGACGCAGACTTCGATCACATAAATGCCAGCCGCAACTGGTGCGCGGCGGGAGTGAAAAAACCGATCAGATACCCACCCGGATAACAGCGAGCCTGCCGAAGCCACAAACGGAATCAGAAAGCCAAGCCATTGGAATCGCGTGCCGGTCATATCGAGGTGATGCACCTCCTGGAAAAAACGAGGGAACCATTGATCGATGCTTTGTCTTACCGCCCCGGTGCAGGCGTAGGCGCCGGCAATAACCCAGACAGCCGGGTTGCTTGTGATGTGTTTAAAAACAGTCCAAAGCTCGGTGCGCACGTCGATATCCGCGTGATCCGCTTCTCCTTTAAACTGATCATGAAATCCACATTCCTCGGGAGTGTCCTTCACTGTGATCGCCAGGACGATAGCAACAATTGTCGCGACGCCTGCCGGAATCCAGAACAGCCAGCGCCAATGTTGCGGCGGCACATGCCACATCCCAATAAAGGTGAATCCCGCAAGCAACGCCGGGAGAAGTTTATTGGCCAGCAATCGTCCGAGATTGATCATGAACCCAAAAATTCCGGCAAAAGTGCCTCTTTGTTTTTCGCTGAACCAGGAGCTGTTAATTTTGATAAACCCGGGCGAGCCGAAAGCCTGGACATATCCGTTCAAACTCCAGAGCAAAGTAAAAAGTGAAAGAGTTCCCCAAAAGGAAGCCGCCCCGAAGAGTAAATTTACCGCGACGGTACCGGTCGCGCCGATGAGCATGGCCCTTTTCCCGCCGATGCGGTCCGTGAGCAACCCGTTGATAATCTGTCCGCAGCCGTAGGCAATGAAGTTCATCGACAAAATCGTGCTGATGTCGGATTTGGAAAAGTGAAACTCGTCCGCGATTGCCTTATTCGCGTAGGAAAAATTGTATCGGCAAAGGTAATAGCTCGTGTACATCAGCCCCACCACCGCCCAATTCATTCCGCGACGCGCGCGGAAACCGGGAGGATATTCTCGAGCGGCAGTCTCGGGGGAGGGAGTTGAATCCATGAGCCGGAGAGGTTAGAAAGAGTTATTTAGCGGAGCAATGGAAAATAAAAACGCGCCGATTGCTCAAAGCGTTCGGCGCGTGGAACGGACCAAATTATCGGAGTTGTTCGAGGCGCGCGATCCGCTCTTCGAGGGGAGGATGCGTGGCCATCAGAAAATGCAACCAGCCTTCGGACTTTCCGGAAATTTTCAATGTGTTGAGCGAAGGCGCATGTTGGTCTTCGACAGTTCGCTCGTAAACGCGTTGGAGTCCGCGCAAGGCGGAAATCATTTTCTCGCGACCGGCGTAGCGCGCGCTGCCGGCGTCGGCTCGGAATTCGCGCCACCGTGAAAACGCATTGACCACCAGCATTCCCAGGAGCGAAAGCACCATTTGGAAAACCATGATGAGGATGAAGTTCATGAAAGGCGAACCGCCCCGGTCGTCCCGCGAACGGAGCGCCTGCGAAACGACAAAGGCGAGAATGCGCGCCAGGAACATCACGAGCGCATTGATCACGCCCTGCACGAGGGTCATGGTCACCATGTCGCCATTCGCAATGTGCGCGACCTCATGGGCAACGACGCCTTCAATTTCGTCGCGCCGCATCGTATTCAAAAGCCCGGTTGAGACGGCGACCAACGAACGGGATTGGGTTGGGCCGGTGGCGAACGCGTTCACTTCTGGCGACTCATAAATCCCAACCTGCGGCCTTTCCGGCAGGCGGGCAGTCTGCGCAAAGCCATAAACCATTTCCAACAGCTCGCGTTGATCTGCATTTTGCGTATTGGGATCAATCACCTTAACGCCGAGGAACCACTTCGCGGTCATGCGCGACATAGCCAACGAAATAAACGCGCCGCCCATGCCCCAAACCATACAGAACACCAAAAGGCCAGTGTAACCTTCGTTGCCAATTCGACCGCGGACACCTAGCAGTCCCAGCACGAGCGAAATCGTCGTGATGACCAGGATGTTGACGCCGACGAACAGCAAGATCCGCTTGCTCATTTGAAAAAATTTCATAATTCGATCTTCAATCTTTGTGTTGGACTAGTTTGCGAACGGAATGCTTAGCGCACTTGAAATGCCGCCAACGTATCGGAAAAACAGAATTCAATTCAGCTCGTAACGCAAGTGCCCAGAGGCAAAGGCCGGAATTACTACGCCCACGCTTGCAAAACATTGTCGCTGCCCAAGTGTGCAACCGGTTCAAACCTCCAAGACTTTTTCAAACTTGGTCAGATTGCGCATGCCGCTCGCAGTGACGAGGGCCACGTCTTCAAGCCGGACACCGCCAATGTCAGGATAATAAAGGCCCGGTTCGACCGTGATCACGTGCCCTGCTTTCAAGAGTTCTGTTGAACTGGACCCGATGCGCGGAGCTTCGTGAATTTCCAGCCCCAGCCCGTGGCCTGTGCCGTGAAAAAAACCTTCCATGCGCCCTTTGCGCTTCCCGGTTTTGTAACCTTCGCGGACAAACATTTCCTGGATCGCCTGGTGAATCTCCGCACCCGGGGCGTTGTCACGAATCTGTTTGAATGCAATCTCCTGCCCCTGTCCAACGGTATGATAAAGCTTGCGAATGGCCTCGCTTGGCTTGCCTTTCACGACAGTGCGCGTGATGTCGCCGAAGTAACCGGTTTTTTGCGAGCGCGGGAAAACATCGAGGATAATCGTCTGGTTCGCGCGCAACGGGCCGAAGCCGCGTTCATGGGGATCGCATCCTTGCTTTCCGCCGGCGACAATTGTGTGATTGGCCAGACCGCCAGCCTGAATGATTGCGATGTCGATGATCGCGCGAAGCTTCTCAGAGGTCAGGGGCACGCCGTGGTAAAGCAGCTTTCGATCTTTGGCGATCTTCGATGACTTGAGCGCCTGGATGCCCTCGGCCAATCCCACTTCCGCCATCATCAACGCACCGCTAAGTTTCTTAACTTCGTCGGCCGTTTTGATTTCGCGCCCGGGGAAAAATCCGCCTTCGCGCACTTTGACTTTGATTTTCAGCTGCCGCAATTCGCGCGCGAGCCCGTGGGGAAAATTGTTCGGGACCAGAACTTTCTTGAGCCGCTTTTCCCGCAGAAGGAGGCGGATGACGGAGGCAAGGCTCGGTTTCAGTTCGCCCGAACGCCGCAGTTTCTGCTGGCATTGGCTCAAAGAAATTACCCGGCTGTGGGCTGCCTGTTTGCGCGCGCGGTCGATTTCCAGGTCGTTCATCACGACGTGTGGCTTCCCGCCGAAACGCAAATAAATGAACGGATCGGGCACAAACATGCCGACCGCATAAAGCATGTTTGCGTCGTGTTCGCTGTCGGCCACCATCAATAGGGTTTCATTTTTCATGCACACTTTCCGGGGTTAATGAATCTACCTTGAAGCAAGATGCCGAGGCCCGCTGGCACACGGTGGAAAACTTCTCTCGTTCGATGGATTTCATGGTTGATGAAACGAGTCCGGCTCGAATGGAATTTTCCTGTCATGCATCCGGCTTCTTTGTCTCTCGCGTAAAACTTCAAACAACGCTTCCATTTAAACTCCAAATAAACGGTCCCCCGCATCTCCCAAGCCGGGAAGGATGTAGCCTTTTTTGTTCAAGCACCGGTCGATGGACGCGGTGAAAATCGGGAAGTCGCCGCAATGTTTTCGCACCTGGGCGATTCCCTCCGGCGCGGCGATCAGATTCACCATCCGGATGTGTTTTGCGCCGCGGTCCACCAAGAGGTTGAACGCCGCAATCGTACTGCCGCCCGTCGCCAGCATCGGATCAATCAAGATGATTTCAAAGTTGCGCAAATCTTCCGGCAAACTCTTGTGATACGACGTTGCCTGCAGTGTTTGTTCCTCGCGCTTCAGGCCGATGAATCCGACGCGAGAATGCGGAATCAATTGCAGGATGGAATCCAGCATTCCCAATCCCGAGCGCAAGATCGGCACCAGCACGACTTCGCGTTGCAACTGACACCCGCGCGTTCGCTGCATGGGCGTCTTGACTATGAGCGGTTTCACCGCGAAGGATCGCGTCGCTTCATAAACCATCAATGCGGCGACCTCGCTGAGCGCGCGGCGAAACTCTTGCGGCTCGGTCCGTTCGTCGCGCAGGCGCGTCAAATTATGCTGCACCAGGGGGTGCGTGATGACGGTGACGCCTTTCACGCGTTTAAGGGAGAGTGGTCGGCGTCATGAAGTAAAGCCGGCCGAGTTGCAATTTCGGAAAATCGAGGCCCAGATCAATTTTCACCGATGGCACCGGTGTTTCGGTTTTGCCAAAAATGCGGAAGAAATTTTCCAACCCGAAACGTTCCTGATATTGAATCAAATTGGCGTTCGGCAAATTCGCCAGCTTCTGCGCTCGCTTGACCGCTGCCTTGAAATCGCCGAGTTCGTCGACCAAACCCAGCTTCAACGCCTGCTTCCCCGAGAGCACGCGCCCATCCGCGTATTCCGTCCAGTCAGATGCCAGCGCGCGCCCTGCACTTTTATTTTGCAGGTTCGCTTCTTCGCGGCCTGCCGCCACAATGTTGGTGAATTTTCCGTAAGTTTCCATGATCAAGCCCTGAACCATTTCCCGTTCCTCCTCAGGAATCTCTCCTTCGCGATCGCCGCTCAACATATCTTTGAATTTGCCGCTCTTAAAAGTTTCCGGGCGCACACCCAGTTTATCCATCAAGCCTCGATAATTATAACCATGCATGATCACGCCAATGCTTCCGGTCAGCGTCATCTCGTTGGCCACAATCCACCGACACGGAGCGGAAACATAGTATCCCCCCGACGCGGCGAGCGAACCCATCGAGGCGACGACCGGCTTCTTCGTATTCTTTTGGAAATCTGCGATCACATTGTAGATTTCGTCTGAAGCCAGGACTTCGCCGCCCGGAGAATTCACCCTCAAAACGATGGCCTTGACCTTCTCGTCGCGCGAAGCGGTTTTCATTTGGTCCTGAATCGACTCCACCAGACTGCGCCCGGTCCGTCCGATGGGAGAGCTGGCGATAATTCCCTCCACGTCCACCAGTGCGATCTTGTTTTCCGAGGAATTATTTTCCACGATCACTTCATCCAGCAACTGCTCGCCCTGTTGCACCGCCCGGCCCGGCGAAGTAATTCCATGCAGTCCTTTTCGCGTATCCTTCGTCACGCTGATGATCAGCGCGACCAGCAAAACAATGGCGAAAATTTTCCAGCCTCGGCCCGTTTTCGCGGGCCGTTTTTGCGCAGGGGCAATGATGATGGGTGGAGGCGGAAGAGGCGGTCGCGATGAGGACGGAGAAACGGGCGGTAAATTATCATCCATAACGAGCGAAAACTACGGTATGCAATTTCCGCGTGCAAGCGGGGATTGTCCGCCCTGAATTCTCGACATTTCCATGACCACTCCCTATCTTCGCGCAAAATGTCGAGTGCCAACAAACTGCTGACGATTGCCGGACGGGAATTTCAATCGCGCCTCTTTTTGGGCACGGGAAAATTCTCCGCGCCAGAACTGATGCGCGACGCGCTCGAAGCGAGCGGCGCGCAAATGGACACGGTTGCACTGCGCCGGGCCGACCTTTCCGGCAAACGCGATCCCTTCGCCAATATTCTTGAATTCATTGACGCAGAAAAATATTTGCTCCTTCCCAACACCAGCGGCGCGATGAATGCTGAAGAGGCCGTGCGCCTCGCCCGCCTCGCGGTTGCCGCCGGTTTACCCAACTGGATCAAACTCGAAATCCATCCCGACCCGCGCTATCTCCTCCCTGATCCAGTCGAAACATTCAAAGCCGCCGAACTCCTGGTCAAAGAAGGTTTTGTCGTCCTGCCTTACATCAACGCCGATCCTGTATTGGCAAAGCGATTGCAAGACATTGGTGTCGCGACCGTCATGCCGCTCGGCTCGCCAATCGGTTCAAATCGCGGCATCGAAACGCGCTGCCAAATCGAAATCATCATCGAGCAAGCGATTGTTCCAGTGGTGGTCGATGCCGGCATCGGCGCGCCGAGTCACGCCGCCGAGGCGATGGAAATGGGCGCGGACGCCGTGCTCGTCAACACCGCCATCGCCGTCGCGAGCGATCCGCTGCGCATGGCGCACGCCTTCAAGATGGCGGTCGAATGCGGGCGCGAGGCGTGGGAAATCGGCTTGGGCCCAGAGTTGGAAACCGCCAGTGCGACCAGCCCGCTGACGGCGTTTTTGAATTAGACCAAAATGAAAGCCCTGTCTGTTTCCCGCGTTCGACAACTTCTCGATGCCGCAAGCCGAGCCAGAATTCTCGTGCTGGGCGACGTCATGCTCGACCAGTTTTTGTGGGGTCGCGTGGCGCGCATTTCCCCGGAGGCACCGGTGCCCGTGGTTGAATTCGAACGCGAAAGTTTCATGCCGGGCGGTGCGGCCAATGTCGCTCGAAACCTTGCGGACTTGAGCGTGCCCACGGATTTGTTTGGCATCGTAGGGAAAGATGACGCTGCCAAAAAACTAAGGAACCTCCTCGCGGAGCAAAGAATTGGTTGCACCGGGCTTTTGTCCAATTCACACCGCCATACCAGCATCAAGACCCGAATCGTCGCGCATCAGCAACAGGTCGTCCGTGTTGATCGCGAGAGCCGACATGATCTGGAGGATGGCATTTCGCGCCGATTGCTCGGTGCGTTGCAGATGGAATTGAAGGGCGCGTCCGCTCTCATCGTGGGCGATTACGGGAAAGGCGTCGTCACCCAACCGCTTCTGGATGAAATCAAAACTCTTTGTCGCGCCCGCGGCATTTGGCTGAGCCTCGATCCCAAGCCGGTCCACAATTTGAATCTGCAAAATCTTTCCCTGATCACGCCTAACCGAAAGGAAGCTTTCGAACTGGCCAGCTTGCCCGATGACACACGCGCGGCGAATCCAATCGCCGACAAGAATTTGATGCGCGTGACGGAGAAGCTCCTCAATGAACTTCGCCCCGCGGTATTATTAATCACGCTGGGCGATCACGGGATGCTGCTTTGTCAGCGCGGCCACAAGCCGTTTCACATTCCGACGATGGCGCAGGAAGTTTTCGACGTCTCGGGCGCGGGCGACACCGTTATCGCCAGTTTTACGATGGCGATTGCCGCAGGGGCGTCCCCAGTTGAGGCAGCGATTTTCTCCAACCACGCGGCGGGAATTGTCGTGGGCAAAGTCGGGACCGCAACCGTGCAGCGGGACGAGTTGATTGCCAGTTTTCGCCGACGAAGCAAATGAGCATTGTCACAGCAGACGCCATCCGCGCGATGAAGGGCCGTGAAAAAATCGCGGCGCTCACCGCCTACGATTTTCCCATGACCCAGTTGCTGGATGAGGCGGGAATTCCGTTGATTCTGGTTGGCGATTCGCTTGGGATGGTCGTGCTCGGTTATTCGGACACCACGCAAGTTACAATTGACGAGTTGGAGCATCACCTTCGCGCTGCGGCTCGCGCCAAACCGCGCGCTCTGCTGGTGGCCGATCTCCCCTTTCAAACCTACGAAACGGTGGACCAGGCATTAACCGCCGCCCAACGTCTGGTCGCCGCCGGGGCTGAGGCGGTGAAAGCGGAGGGCGGCAAGGAAATTTTGCCGCAAGTTCGCGCCATCCTTTCGGCTGGAATCCCGTTTCTCGGGCATCTAGGGATGTTGCCCCAACACGTTCGTGTAGAAGGCGGCTACCACATCAAAGGCAAAACGGATGTGGAAAGGGACGCTCTCAAAGCGGACGCCAAGGCGCTGGCCGAAGCGGGCGCTTTCGCCCTCGTCCTCGAACTCGTCACGCCGGTCGTGGCCAGGGAAGTGACGGACCAGATCTCCATCCCGACCATTGGGATCGGTGCCGGGGCGGGCTGCGACGGCCAGATTCTGGTGACGACCGATTTGCTCGGGACGTCGCCGGATTTCATTCCCCGACACGTGAAGAAGAACTTCCATCTCGCAGAACAAATGCGGGCGGCGTTTGTCGAATGGAAAGAATCGATCCGATGAAGCGCACTATTCTCATTCTGGTTGGGGTCATCGTCGCCCTGGTTCTTTGGGACAGATTTTCCTCGCCGAAACCGGTGACGCAAAAAAGTTCCAACTCGGCATCGACCAATGCCGCTGTCGCGGAAAGAATTTCTCTTCGCTCACGAACGGCGATCGGGCGTCCCCAGGGCAACTCCACCAACTCGGAATCTTCCGACGAAGATGTGTTCGATCGGAAAAAACTCTCGCGCGATCAAATTGAAGCGTATTTGCTGAAAACCAAGCGCAGCCCGGAAAGTCTGCTCAATGCCTTCATCGAAACGGGCGACACTAATTTCCTCGCCGAGGCGGCGAAAAATTTTCCAGAGAACCCGATCGTTCAGTGGACAATGCTTTCGAAAGCTTCTCCGGAAGAACGTTCCCAGTCGTTGGAAAAACTTAAAACGTCTTCGCCCGACAACGCTTTGCCCAATTACCTTTCTGCGCTGGATAAATTTAAAGCGGGAAATGCCGAACAAGCGTTGGCGGAAATGGATGCTGCGAGTAAGAAGACAACGATGAGTTCGTTTGACAAAGAACGAAGCCAGAGCCGCGAAGAAATGTATTTGTTGTCTGGATATTCATCGATTGAAGCAAAAGAAGAGGGAATAAAAACCATCACACTGGATGCTCTGTCTCAAATGAAGAAACTGGCGCAGGAAATCAGCGGGTTACAGCAAAAGTATAAAGCTGCGGGAGATAGTAGTTCTGCCCAGGAACTCGGCGCAGTGGGAATCGAGGTGGGACGCCGATATGCGGACGAAAAGAACAGCCCATATGTGCTCAATCAATTAGTCGGATATGCGATGGAAAACATAGCGCTCAAGAATTTGGATTCCGGAACCTACTACGATTTTTTGGGGAAGACCGCAGGCGAACGCTTTCAGGAAATCAAAAATCAAAAGGACGAATTCAAGGATTTAGCGCGCAGTTTACCGCTCTATCAAAATTTGAATGACAGCGAGAAGATGATTTATTGGGATCGGTTCCAACTTTACGGGGAAGCGAGCGCCCTGCGCTGGTTGAAAAAAACTTACGGCGGCGAAACGAAGTGAAAAAACTTTCCCACATCGATTCGGGCGGCGAAGCCAGCATGGTGGATGTTTCGCACAAACAGGTTTTGCACCGCGAAGCACTGGCGCGCGGCGAAATCCTTTTGCAAAAATCAACCGTCGCACTGATTCAAAAAAATAAAATCGCCAAGGGAAACGTTCTGGCCACGGCGCGGATCGCAGGAATTCTCGCCGCGAAAAAGACCGGCGACCTGATCCCTTTGTGTCACCCGCTGCCGATCACGCATTGCGAAGTGAATTTTGAAATTCCCTCGAGCGCCGATCGCATTGTCATCACCAGTTCGGCCAAAATCACGGCGCAGACCGGCATCGAGATGGAGGCCCTGACGGCGGTGAGCGTCGCTGCCCTCACGATCTACGACATGTGCAAAGCCGTGGACAAAACCATGCGGATCACGGACGTGAAACTAATTTCAAAAACAAAATCTGAACCACCAAGACGCTGATACGCTGAGAGAGAATTGACTCAAAACCAACTTCTCTGCGCCTCGGCGTCTCTGCGGTTAAATTATCCGAAATGAAAATTCACACCGGCATCATCACAATTTCCGATCGCGCGGCCAAAGGCCTTTATGACGACCTGGGCGGTCCTGCTCTCAAAAAAGCGGCCGTGGGCTATGGCTGGGAAATTTTGGCGGACGCGCTGGTGGCGGACGAGAAGGCGGAAATTCAGCGCGCCATTCGCGAGCAGATTAATAAAGGCTGCCACTTGATTCTCACCACGGGCGGGACCGGAGTTGCGCTCCGCGATGTCACCCCGGAAGCAGTGCGCGAAATCGCGGTGCGCGAACTGCCCGGCTTCGGAGAATGGATGCGGATGGAATCCATGAAAATCACGAAGAACGCCATCCTCTC
>JBDSIW010000010.1:0-2801 GCA_039917795.1 Verrucomicrobiota bacterium
TCGCGGAATGAAAATTTCCCGCCTCATAATCGCGCAACGCGCTGGCCGGCGACGCCACCGCCGAGCAGGCGGCCAGCAGTATCAATGCGCCCACTGGAAGAGAGCGCGGCGCAGGTTTACCAGCGTCTAATCCCGGAGTGTTGGGACTCATCCCCGGCCGATTAATGCGTTTTCGATGTGGTAAAAACATTTCCAAAATCAGCAGAAGAATAGCCGCACCTAGGGGCCAATGAAAGCGCTCCCGATATTGCCGCACCAGCTTCGTGGTGGCGTCGGACTTAGGCAACGGCGCCAACCCCTGCGTATAAAGTGCCTCCATCGGCTTCGCACCCAGTAACGGGAGATAAAATCCGTTCACCGCAATTTTTCGCAGCAAGGTTTCATCGAGGCGCGATTTGACCGCATTCCCGGAATCATCTTTTAGAAAAGCTCCAGCCCCCTGTTCATCGGTCACCCGGATCAATTCACCCTCTGCCGTTCCTACTCCGATGGTAAAAATTTTCATTCCCGCCTTGCCCGCCTTTTCCGCTGCCGCCTCGACGCCACTGTCGTGGTCTTCGCCATCAGTAAAAAGAACCAGCACCTTATGATTTTCATTTCCCTTTTCGAATGCAGTCTGGGCGGACTCAATCGCCTCGGTCAACGCCGTGCCGCCTTGCGGAATGATTCCCACGTCGAGCGCTTCAACACTCTGACGAAATGCCTCCTCGTCGAGCGTGAGCGGGCATTGTAGAAAAGCGGAACCAGCGAACGCCACCAATCCGAGCCGGTCATGCTTGGCCAGCCGCATGAGATCAAGCGCGGCCAGCTTCGCGCGCGTCAATCGGTTGGGCGTCACGTCCGGGGCCAGCATGCTGCGCGAAGTATCGATGGCGACAACGATGTCCAAGCCCTGCTGGCGTGCTTCTTCCCAGGAGAAGCCCCATTGCGGACGCGCCAGCGCCAGGATCAAAAACGTCACCGCCGCGACGACGAGTGCGAGCCGGATTTTCTGGCGCGTTTGCGAAACGCCGACCGTCAGGTTGGCGAGCAAACGCGACTGGACAAATTGCGCGATCAATTTTTGCTTCGTGCGCCACGTCCAGAAAAGAAAGGCGCAGAGCGGCAGCAGAAAAATTGCGATCAACCAAAACATTTGTGAGTTGGCAAAGTTCATTTTGAAAGTCTCGACTGGCGGCTGGAAGCTTGCGCCACATAAACTAACTGAGCGCACGTATCCTGCGTGCCGGTTTGGCGGCCAGCTTCTCGTGAGTCATCAGTCGTAAATCTCACGGCAATTTTCTCCAGACGGTTTGACTTAAAATAATTTCCAGAAATAAAACAAATAGCCCCCCGAGGATCACCCAGCCGAACAACTCCTCATATTGCTGGAATTTTTTCACCTCGAAATCTGTTTTCTCCAGGCGATCGATCTCCGCATAAATCTTCCTCAGGTTTTCCGAATTGTCCGCGCGAAAATATTTCCCGCCCGTTCGCTCGGCAACTTTCGTCAGTGTCTCTTCGTCGATATCGACCTTGACCTGTTGATAATCTTTTTGGCCGAACACATTGACGTAGGGCATGGGCGCCGTGCCGCGAGTGCCCACGCCGATCGTGTAAACCTTGACCTTCAAAGTTTGCGCCACCTCGGCCGCGGTAAGCGGTGGAACTTTGCCCGCGTTGTTTTGCCCATCCGTCATCAGGATGACGATTTTGCTCTTTGATTGGAGATCGCGCAAACGGTTCAGCGACGAGGTCAGCCCCGAGCCGATGGCAGTGCGGTCCTCGATCATTCCCAGTTGCAGGCGTTCCAGATTCAGCAGGAGAAAATCGTGATCGAGTGTGAGCGGCGAGGCGACGTAGGCCCGGCCGGCAAACGCGACCAGGCCAATCCGGTCGGCGGGCCGCTGCTGGATGAATTTCTCAAGAACGTCCTTGGCAATTACCAGCCGGTTCGCGCGCTGATGATTCAACTCGAAATCCTCAGAAGCCATGCTGCTGGAAAGATCCAGTGCGATCACGATATCGATGCCGCTGGCGTGACTACTCGATTCCCCTTTGATCAACCGAGGCTGCGCCAGCGCAATGATAAAGAGCGCGAGCGAAAGCCAGCGCAACAACAGGAGGATTCGCCCGGCATTCGAACGGCTCAATCCGGAGATCGGCTTGACCAGCTGGACTGAGGAATAGAGGAAGGCGGAGTTCTGGCCTCGCTTGCCTTGCAGCCACGCGAGGATGGGAAGCAAAAGGAGAAATAGTAAAAAGTATGGATGCGCGAAACTCATTTTGAAGCCGCGACCGCGAGCGCAGAGCCCGGAGTGAGTTCGTTCAAGGCGGGTTCGGTTTCATCCACCAGCCGGACCGCAGAAGCGTAAAGTTCGCGCAGCTCGGCTTCGGTCGGCTCGTACTTCGCAAACTTCACCAGATCGCAACGGCTCAGGAAATCGCCCAGGCTCTGCTTTTGGTCAGGCGTGAGGACCGCGCTGTTTTGCAGTTCGTAAAGAAATTCCTCGGTTGTCCGGTCGGGTGCCTGAAGCCGGAATCGTTCTTCAAGATAAGTGCGGATGGTATCCGAAACCTCCACCGTGAAAGGAACGGGATCCGAGATCAAGTGCAGTGCTTGTTCCAGTTTCTTTCGGGCGCGCTCATGCGGCGGAACGACGCGGGGCGGGTTAGCTGCGGTTTTTTTCTTCAACAAATGTTTCCAGTAAGCCACCGCCGCGCAGAAAAGCAGAATGCCCAGAGCCCACCAAAGCCACAGCCATGGATTGGGAATATCGATCGGTGCCTTGATGTCATGCAACGCCAGGTCCGCCGCGTTG
>JBDSIW010000011.1:0-5730 GCA_039917795.1 Verrucomicrobiota bacterium
GTTGACGCGCTTTTCACCACGCGCGGCGATGTGTTCCACAATAGTCTCGGCAAGTGTCTCGGTGCCGACCTCGACGACGAGGGGCAAATTATCGTCGATCACCGTATGAAAACTTCCGTTCCGGGCCTTTACGCCGCGGGTTGTGTGACGCCCGCAAATTGCCAGATGATCATTGCTGCGGGCAACGGCGCCACTGCGGCTCAAGCGATCAATCGGGATTTGTTCGAGGAAAGTTTGAGGAATCACGATCTTCGGTGCGCTCGCGCCAGACAGGCGGCCACGAAGCAAATCGAACCGGTGGAATTGACTCCCCCATCAATCTGAACCGAATCATTCGCCGCATCGGATTTTCTCTAGCCGCTTGAAGGGAAAAACTGCCACCCGAATTTAGGGTGTGTCCCGATTTGCACGAGCTGAGTCAGGTTTTAATTTTCATCAGGATGCCTCGGGAAACTGAATTGGACGTCGGCGGAAAACGCTTGCAGGTTTCAAACCTGAACAAGGTTTTGTATCCCAAAGCGGGATTCACCAAGGGTGACGTCATCGACTTTTACATCAAGATCTCACCCTATTTGCTTCCTCATTTGGACCATCGCCCGCTGACGATGAAACGGTACCCGAACGGGGTGGAGGCGGAATTTTTCTACGAGAAGAAATGCCCTTCGCACCGGCCGCCCTGGGTGAACACCGCCAAAGTCTGGAGCGAAGGAAATCAAGCCGACATTTATTTTTGCATGGCGAACGATCTTCCCACGCTGGTCTGGGCGGCAAACCTCGCTGATTTGGAGTTGCACACCTCTTTGTCGAGGTATCCGAAGGTCCAGACGCCAACCATGGTGGTTTTTGATTTGGACCCGGGGCCGCCAGCGGACATCGTGCAATGCTGCCAGGTTGGGATCTCGCTCCGGAAAATATTATTGGAAATGGGGCTCGACAGTTTTCCAAAGACGTCCGGTTCAAAAGGGTTGCAGATTTACGCGCCGCTCAACACCGCTACCAATTATGAAAATACAAAAAGTTTTGCCAAAGCCGTCGCTGAACGTCTCGAGCTTGAACATCCAAAGCTGGTCGTCTCTCGAATGGCGAAAGTCCTTCGTGAGGGAAAAGTTTTCGTCGATTGGAGCCAAAACGATAACCATAAAACCACCATTTGCGTTTATTCCCTTCGCGCCAAAGACAAGCCGACCGTCTCCACCCCTTTAACTTGGAAGGAAGTCGAGGTGGCTCTGAAAAAAGAGGATGCCAGCAAGCTCGTCTTTACTTCCGGCGACGTGTTGGCGCGCGTGAAGAAATGGGGCGACCTATTCGAGCCTGTGCTGAAAATGAAACAGCGGCTTAAGTTTAAGGCGACTTCATGAAAAAGGAAATCTTCGATGACACCGGCCTAAAGTTATACCGGGCAAAGCGAGATTTTGAGCAGACGAAAGAACCCAAACCTCGCGTCGAGAACAGCAAGGCTACCCGTAAATTGATGTTCGTGATTCAAAAGCACGACGCGTCCCGGTTGCATTACGATTTCCGGCTGGAGATGGAAGGGGTCTTAAAATCCTGGGCCGTTCCAAAAGGTTTACCGCTGCAACGCGGGGAAAGGCACCTCGCCATTCACGTCGAAGATCATCCGATGGCATATTCAAACTTCGAGGGAACCATCCCTGAAGGAAATTACGGCGGCGGCACTGTGATGGTCTGGGACACCGGAACCTACGAAGCCATTGGCACTGAGCCGCTGAAAGGTTTGAAGGCCGGAAAACTCCACGTGCAGTTGGCTGGAAAAAAATTGCAGGGCGAATGGGCGCTGATCCGGTTGAAGCCGCGCCCCGGCGAAAAAGAATCGTGGCTCGTATTTAAAGGCGGCGAGGATTTTAAGCTGGCCGAAAAACGCGATGACGAATCCGTTCTCTCCGGCCGCTCCATGAAACGGATTGCCACGGACAACGACTCGCAATGGGGAACCGGTCGCAAATCGGCTCACGTGAAAAGCGCCACCCGTTTCACCAAGGCGGTTTCGCGCTCCGCCGCCAAGTCTCCTCAAAAAAAAACTCTCGAGACGGCCCTCGTAAGATCCCCTGACGCAAAAGTTGAATTTGTTTCGCCGATGAAATGCCGGTTGATGAAAGCACCGCCGCACGGCGTCTCGTGGATTTATGAAATCAAATTCGATGGCTTTCGCGTCGTGGCATTGAAGCGCGGGAACGAGGTGGAACTGCTGTCGCGCTCGCGAAAAGATTTGACCCAGCGGTTTCCGGGGGTGGCGCAAGCGTTGCAAAAACTCCCGTTCAAATCTGGAGTGATTGACGGGGAAGTTGTGGCGCTCGATGCCGAGGGCCGTTCCTCATTTCAGCTTTTGCAGATGGCCAATCTGCCGGGGTCGGCGCATCCACCACTTTGCTTTTATGCTTTTGACCTGCTCAATTTGGACAACAGAAGTCTGGTAAATTTGCCTTTGGCGAAACGTAAAGAAATTCTTGAACCGCTGGTGAGCGGCATCGACGAGCGAGTCCGTTATTCGGCAAACATCACCGGCGACCCGGTGAAACTCCTCGGCGAGATCCGGAAACTTCGACTGGAAGGAATTATTGCCAAACGAATTGATTCGAAATACGAAGCCGGCCTGCGAACAGGTTCGTGGGTTAAAATAAAAATCGTCAATGAGCAGGAATTTGTGATCGGCGGATACACGGCTCCCAAAGGTTCGCGCGACCGCTTCGGCGCGCTTCTCGTCGGGTATTATGAAAAAGGTGAGTTGCGCTTTGCCTCGAAAGTTGGAACAGGATTCAACCGCGCCACGCTGGAATCGCTTTACCAAAATTTTGAAAAAATCAAAAGAAACGAATGCCCATTCGCGAATCTGCCGGAGAAGAAAAGTCGCCGCTACAGGCAGAGTATGACTGTGGCAGAAATGAAGCGTTGTTCATGGCTGAAACCTCAGTTGGTCTGCCAGATTAATTTCACGGAATGGACGCGCGACGGGCATTTGCGCCACCCCGTGTTTCTCGGGCTGCGCGACGATAAGAAGCCAGGAGAAGTCGTCCGGGAATATTGAATTATGGAATCCGGGGAAAAAAATTTCGCGCCGCAAAGTCCGGCAGTGGAGGCAATCAAGAACAAGCCTGAGGTCAAAGAGGCGCTGGAGCAGACCGCGCATAAGAAAGATCCGGAAGCCAAGGAGGAAAACAAAACCAAGCGGATGGTGATCGCAGGCGGATACTTTTTTGTGCTCGGGTTGTTTATCGCGGCCCATTTCCTTCTGAAATTGAAGGTGTTCTCCGTTGATTTCTCTTACCGATTCATTGTCGAGCGCGCCGTGCTGGGCGGCATTTTTATTACCGCGGTTTTGTTCGCGATGAAGCTGGTGGAAATCTACCTCCTTTCGCGGCTGCATAACGCCGTCTCCCGATTTAACCTCACGCGCATTCTCCATTTGATCAGCGGCCTGGCGATTCTGTTTATCGGCGTATCGACGCTGTTCAGCAACTGGACTTCTGCGGTGGTTTCGCTCGGCTTGATTTCACTCATTCTCGGTTTCGCCTTGCAGACTCCCATCTCCAGTTTCATTGGCTGGATTTATATTTTAACGCGCCACCCTTTCCGGGTCGGCGACCGAATACGAATAGGCGAAGCCAAGGGCGACGTGATCGACGTGAGTTATCTCGACGCGACCCTGTGGGAGATCGGCGGAGATTATCTTTCGACGGACCATCCGAGCGGGCGCGTCATCAAGTTCCCGAACTCGAACGTGTTGAGCTCGCCGGTGTGGAATTATTCATGGCCGCTTTTTCCCTACATCTGGAACGAAATCAAATTTCAAATTGCTTACGAGAGCGACTTGAATTTCGTGGCCCAGACCATGCAGAAAATCGCGGAAGACGAACTCGGCGAGAATATGAAGGAGCAGATCGCCCTCTTTCGTGAATTGCTGTCGCAGACGCCGATGGACCATTTGGATGTGCGCGAAAAACCATCCGTCTTTTTTCGAGTCAGCGAAATTACCTGGCTGGAAGCGACGGTTCGCTACTTGGTGGATCCAAAAATGGCGGGCCGGGTGAAAAACAGTTTAATTCGCCAGCTTCTCACGGCATTAAACGCGGCCCCGGATAAAGTCCTGTTCCCGAAAAGCAATTCTCGCTGAGGCGCATTATGAAAGAAAACAGCAACCCGGAAATTCTAAACGCAGGAACGAATCCCAAAGGAAAGAACAGCGAAAGATTCCGGAAGTTTGCCACAAAAACTTCCGCGATCGTCGGCAGCCCCTGGTCGTTTCTCAGCGCCGTGTTGATCATTCTGATCTGGGCGGCGCTTGGGCCGATTTTTCATTTCGCGGACACCTGGCAATTAGTCATCAACACCGCGACCACCATCGTTACTTTTCTCATGGTGTTCTTGATCCAAAACACCCAGAACCGTGACGCCAAGGCGATCCATTTGAAACTCGACGAGTTAATTCATGCGGTCAAAGGAGCGCGAAACCAATTGATTGATCTCGAAAATCTCTCCGAGGAAGAGATGGTCAAACTGCAAACCGAATTTACCGAGGCGCGGAAACGGGCGCGCATCGAAAGATGCGAAGAAAAGGAGGATTGCGATGAGTAATGCGGCGGCTCGCCATCGTCCTTAAATCGAAACCATCGTGTCCGCGTCGCGAATGTTAAGATACTCGACAATTCGCGCGACAGATTCGCCAACGGTGAGTTCGTCGGTGCGCAGCTCCAACTCCGCTTTTTCCGGCGTTTCGTAAGGAGCGGAGATACCGGTGAATTCTTTGATCTCGTTGGCGCGCGCCTTCGCGTAAAGGCCCTTTGGATCGCGCCGCTCGCAAACTTCGAGCGGTGCGTTGACGAAGACTTCCACGAATTGACCGGCCGGCGTAATTTTCCGGACGAGATCGCGATCTGAACGATACGGCGAAATAAATGCGGTGATAACGATCGTTCCGGCGTCGGCCATGAGCTTGGCCATCTCGCCAACGCGGCGAATATTTTCCTTCCGGTCCTCCGGCGAAAATCCCAGGTCCGAACAAAGCCCATGGCGGACATTGTCGCCGTCGAGGACATAAACGTGTTTGCCGAGGTTGAAAAGTTCGCGCTCCAACTCCGTTGAAATCGTTGACTTCCCGGAGCCGGAAAGACCTGTCAGCCAGATCACGCACCCGCTGTGGCCATTGCGCAGGGCGCGCTGGTGCGAAGTCACTTCGCCGTGGCTCCAGTAGATGTTCTCGCTCTTGTGCAGCGTGTCGGAGGAGCGGCGCGGATAATTATCCGCTGCGACAATGCCGCCGCCGGACACTTCAAAACCATCCACGATCACGAAACGCCCAGTGGCGACAATTTCGGAATGCGCATCGAAAGCTACAGGTCTTTTTGTCTTCAGCGTCAGTTCCGCAACCTCATGGCGGCCGACGCGCAATTCTTTTCCTTCGCGTTGCACGGTTTCCAACGTCGAGGCGTCAATAATTTTTGAAATGTCTTCGATCTCGCAGTCCACTTCCTGCGTGGCGAGTTTCAGTTTGTAGGCGCGCCCTTTGCGAAATGGTTCGCGCCCCAGCCAGAAAAGGCGCGCCTTGAAGCGAGTCAGTTCGTAAGGCGGTTCGGTTTCCAGCGCGGCGACGGCTCCGCGTTCCACAAAAATTTGTTCGGTCAGCGTGACCCCGATGGATTCGCCCGCGCTGGCGGTGTCGCTTTTGGCAGCGTTCCAGCGCTCGATGGTTTTGACCGTGCTGGTTTTGTTGGTCGG
>JBDSIW010000012.1:0-2675 GCA_039917795.1 Verrucomicrobiota bacterium
AGCAGGTTTTGGAAATTAAAGAAAGTTTTGACGGCCTTTCGTCGCGCGCGTCGCCTTAATTCAACGAAGATGGATCACGGGAGGAAGATCGGCAGTTGCCGAGATTGCCCGGGATTTCAGCCACGGAAAGCGCGGGGTCTTTGCATCAAACCGTTGCGTGGCCACATCGCGAAATCGCCGGAGCAGGTTTTTCTTTGCCCACGAAATGAAGATCACGTTATTCACCACCGAAAGCGCAAACCAGTAGAGTAAAATGTAATGCGCATTCCAACCGATCCTGGCGAGGAATGAAAGCGCCCCGAGGATCGTCATTGAAAGGAAAAAAGCCAGCCAGGGCAAAACCAGAATCCGGCTGACGGCCGCGCCGCTGGCGCGATTGATCTTTCGACTGCTCAGCCCCACCCACATGCTCACCCAACTCAGCGCAAACAAATCCATGACCAGAACAGCCATCCCGGCCAGCCAGATCATCACCCAAAGTCCGTGCTCGGAAGAGCGGCCGAAATCGCGATCATGGCGGCTAAAATAGAGAAAGGCGAAATCAATTCCCAAGGCGTAAAGGGTCGGCCCACCGAATTGCCGGAGAAGCGCGAGTCTTTGTCCCCTCAGAATCTCGTGAACACTCAAAGGCGTGGAGAGCAGGAGTTCGAGAGCGCCTGATTTTCGGTCCTGCACAAATCGATTACACGCTTCCGACGCCAGCCGCAATTTAAGCCAGCTGTGCAGCAATGCGGCCGACATGAAATAATTTGGAACGCTCTTCCAGTCTCTCGGCCAGGTCAAATAACCCCAGATCCATAACGCGGTCAGGACCAGGAGGACGATCCAAACCACGGCGGATTTCACCGGGTCACGCGCGGAGAGCCAGAGAAAGGGATTGATGTTCAAGAGCCGCGTGCGACGCAAAATTTCCGCTGATGTATTCGAGCCAAAAATCTTTCCCCATAACGTGCGGACGGAGATGGGAGCGCGGACGGCCTTATCCTGCCAGGACCGGGGAACAATCGCACTCGCGAGCACCAGACAAGTCCACCCGAAAACTTGCGTCATTAACGTGGCGATCCAGTAATCGTCCGGCTTCATACCGTTCCGCGGGGTGAATGCCGCAAAGGAAGCGAAGGCCGGACTGAGCCTGAGCCAATACGTGGTGCCGGTTCGATTATGATCGGCGATGTTTAAGCCCAATTCCACCAGCGGCGAGGCGCCGAGGACGATCAGCAGAACTAAAAAGGCAAGCGAGGTCGCCTTGCGTTCTTCTCGGCAAAGAGCCGAGGCGAAAATCCCGACGGCCAGCGAGAGGAAAAGCAGATTGGCCGCAGTGAGTGAAACGCGCCAGAATTCGCCTGGCGTCACGCCACCCATCATGAGCGAGATCGCCAGCACCGGGAAGGCCGAGAGCAGTCCGTAGAAAACATTGAGCGAATTGGCCGCCAGTTTTCCAGAGACAATATCAAAGCCTTTCAAGTCGGTTAAGAATAACAGGCCGAGTGTCCCTTCGCGCTTTTCCTCGCTCAGGCAATCGGCTGTGATGCGCACGCCCGCTCCCAGCCCGTAAAGGTAAAGCAAGACGGAGAGAACGATGAACAAGACCAAACCCATTTCGCCGGGCGCGTTCCCGTGCATCCCCAGCATGACCCACCCGCCGATGCCCATCGCCACCACGGCTCCCGCCAATCTGCCGAGATAGGTGCTGCGGCGGCGCGCGGCCACCCGCAATTCCCGCTCGACGATGGGGAGAAAAGTCATGCGCGCAGAGCAGAAACCGGCGCGTTCCATTGAGCAAGATTTTTCCGCGAGCGATTCGCCATCCCTGTATTTTCTCAAAGGAGGTTGCGCGCTTCACATCCGCAAACTGTCCTGCTACGGTCGCCGCCACATGAAGCCAATTCTCCTTTTTGTGGCGATACTTTTCATCGCCAGCGCGGGTGCCACCGTCAAAGACATCCCGTTCCTCCAGGACGTTTCGGTGAAATTTCACTCGTCTCCGGCGCTGACCAACTCCGCGCTGCGCCGCTTGGAAATCGACCACGACGGAGTGATCTACGTCCTGACCGATCATGGCGTGGCCCGGACCTTTGACGAGACGCTCGCGCCGGACCGAAGTTTTCGCCCGCTGTCGGGCTTGGTTGCGCGCGACATCGCGCTCGGGCATGGCGATCTCTTTTATCTTTTCGAGGACCGCTGGCTCTCAAACGGTGACAGCGGCAAACCGCTCGGCCATTTGCCGAAATCCGAGTTCGACACACTCGCGGTCGCCGACGACGGCACCGTTCTCCTCGCTGGCCCCGGCAAATTCGCGTGGGTTCACGACGGCCAGTTGATTGAAATAAAATCCACGGTTGCGAATGTGTCTTTTAGTTTGTTCCCACACGATAACGAGTTTTTTGCGCTAAGCAGCGAAGCGATTTACCGGATCGACCAGGGATTGATTTCAAAATTTCATGACGGCACCGGGATGACCACTCTTGCTTTTCGCGAGCGAGAACTGCTCGTCGGAACGCATGACGGGTTTTACGGTTTGCGGCTTCACGACGGGAAACCGGCTACAGCCCCGCAAAAGAAATTGCCCGTCACCGACATCACCTGCCTCGTTCCAGTGGAGGACGGTATTTGGGCGGGCACAACGCGGGGCGCTTTTTTTCAGCGCAGTTCACGTGCTGAAAAATCTAAGTCCC
>JBDSIW010000013.1:0-5117 GCA_039917795.1 Verrucomicrobiota bacterium
CTGTAACCAAGGCGACGGTTTCACTCGTCAACTTGAGCCATACTTTTCCCGAAGACATCGAAATTCTTCTCGTCGCTCCCAATAACCAAACGGTTTTGCTCATGTCCCACGCGGGCGGGGGAAATGCGATTTCCAACGTGAACCTCACGTTCGACAGCACGGCGGGGGGAGCTCTCAGCAGTTCTTCAAAAATTGTTTCCGGGACGTATTTCCCGACCAATTACGGCGACAGCAGTTCCCTGCCCGATCCCGCGCCCGTCGCGCCCTACGGAACGACTTTTAATAGTCTGGCTGGAATCAATCCGAACGGACCGTGGTCACTGTATGTTTTTGACTCGGCGGCGGGAGATTTCGGCAGTATTTCCGGCGGCTGGAAACTGACCTTGACCACCAGCACCTTTGATTGTTGCTCGGGCGATGCGGCCCCGATGATTTCGTCCATCGCGGACCAAAGCACCAGCGAAGATGTTGCCGCGCAGGTCACTTTCAATGTCAGCGATTCGACGACGCCAGCGAGTTCGCTTCTCGTCACGGGTCATTCGTCAAACCCGAACCTGGTCCCGGATGCGAATCTGGTCTTTTCAGGAACCGGGACGAATCGAACCCTTGCCGTCACTCCGTCTGAGAACGAGTTCGGAACCGCGTTGATCACCGTGACCGCCAGCGACGGATCGAGCCAGACCTCCACCAGTTTTCTCCTCACGGTCAACTCGGTGAATGACGCGCCGGTGTTGAATTCCATTTCGCCGAAGGACGCCGATGAAGGAACGCTCCTTCAGTTCAACAACGCGGCTTTCGATGTCGAGAATGATCAACTCACGTTTACACTGGATGCAGGCGCACCGGCGGGCGCAGCAGTTGATCCGATGACTGGCGTGTTTACCTGGATTCCAAGCGAACAGCAGGGACCGGGCGTTTACACGATCACGCTTCGAGTGACGGACCACGGCGTTCCGCCTCTGGCCGACCTCAAGAAATTCAACGTCACGGTCAACGAGGTGAATTCCGCGCCGAGACTCGTCCCGCCCACGAACTCCGTGGTTTATGCGGGCGCATCCATTCTCTTTACCAATACGGCGAGCGATGCCGATTTGCCGGCCAACCTTCTCGAGTTCAGCTTCGAAGCAGCACCCGGCGGCGCGCAATTGAAACCGGCGAGCGGGATTTTCACCTGGGTTCCCGCGACCAACCAGTTGGGGACAAATTATTTTACCATCCGGGTGACGGACGATGGCGCGCCGAATCTCAGCGACGCCCAGACGTTTTCGATCCTTGTCGTTCCACCACCGACCATTCGGATCGAGATCGCGGCCAATGGCGAAATCACTCTAACCTGGGATGCCATTCCTGGTCGCTCCTACCGCGTGCAATACAAGAATGATCTCAACCAAGCTTCGTGGGAAAGTCTGCGCGCAGATGTGACCGCGGCGGAAAGTTTCGCGAGCAAAACCGATTCAAGCGGATTTTCCGACCAGCGGTATTATCGCATTTTGGTATTGCCCTAGCGGTGCCCCGGCGATTTCTCGGTTGCGCCGCGTGAACCATGGCGGAGGCAAAGAGATATTGCTTCGGTGCGGCATATAGGATTTCGTTTGCACTTTATGAAAATGAATTTTCGAAAGTTCGACCTCAAACTCGCCCACGAATGGACGGTGGCGAGCGGACTGCACAGCGGCAAAACGATTTTCGAAATCGTGCTGCTCGAACTGGCCGATGCGCACGGAGCGGTCGGCCTCGGAGAAACTGCCCCCGCTTCGCGCTATGACGAATCCGTCCACACCGCGATGGCTTTCCTGCAAAAAGTGGATGTCAATCGTTTGTCATTCGATGACGTGGCCAACAGCATGGATTATCTCGAAACCTTCCCGGGAAACCACGCCGCGAAGTGCGCGATCAACATCGCGCTGATTGACGGGGCGGCGCGGAAGGCGGGTAAGCCGATTTATGATTTTCTGGAGCTTGGCTTCAAGGAAAACCGCCACCTCACGTCCTTCAGCATCGGCATCGACACGCCGGAAATGATTCGCAAAAAAGTCGTCGAGGCTGCGGCGTATCCCATTTTGAAATTAAAGGTGGGCGGGCCGGACGACCGGAAAAACCTCGGCGCGTTACGCGACGCGGCCCCGAACAAAACCGTGCGAATCGACGCCAACGAAGGCTGGAAAAAAAAAGAAGAGGCACTGGAAAACCTGGAATGGTTTGCCCAGGATCCACACATCGAGCTCTGCGAGCAACCGATGCATTCCTCGGCGCCGCGCGAAGATTGGGTCTGGCTTAAAGCGCGAACGCCCGTCCCGATTTTTGCGGATGAATCGTTTCATCGCGCGGGCGACGCGGAATATTGCGCAGAATGTTTTCACGGCGTGAACGCCAAACTCATCAAAACCGGCGGGATCAGTGGCGCGTACGACGCGTTGAAGGCAGCCCGGAAGCTGGGCTTGAAAACCATGATCGGTTGCATGATCGAAAGCAGCATTCTGACTTCGGCAGCCGCCCACCTCGCGGAATTGACCAATCATCTGGACATCGATGGAAATCTCCTCTGCACCAACGATCCCTATCTCGGCCCAACCTCGGAGAAAGGAATTATTTCTTTCGCTCCAGCCTCCGAGAAAACCGGCCTGCGGGTTCGCGCACGAAATAAAATTTAGATTCTCAAACTTCGACGGGGGCGCGTCGCGGCGGGCGAAACTGTCTTCGTTCAAAAGAAGTGTTTAGCGCTTCTCTTTAAAGCAATTTATCCTCGCTACGCGGAAACCGCGCTAGTTAATGAACAACGCTTCGTTGGTTTGCAGCAGCGCGTGCGCGAATTTTTCCCAGGCGCCCACCCGGCGCAATTCTGACGCGGGAATATTCGCGAGCGACATGGCCGGTTGCGCCTTTCGATTTTGTTTGCCGCGTTCCCGGCGCACCTGCCCGCGCGCCTCCACGGTGATCTTTTCCGGCGGCGGCGAGTCATCGACGAAACCCATGGCCAGCTTGACCTCGGTCGCGGTTGGTTCGCGCTGGAAAATGCGTTCGTAAAGAAACTTGATCCGCGCCTCCCCGCTGTGCAGCGATTTGAAAGCGGATTGTTCAACCAGGCTTCGCGCCTGTTCCACCACCAGCGGGCTGTTCATCATGAAGAGCGCCTGCTGCGGAACCGTTGTCTCGTAACGTTTTCCGCTCGTGATGTCCGGATTGGCGAAATCAAATTGATTATAAATTTCCGGCAGATTCCGCCGGTCAATGTAGCCATAAACCGTCCGCCGGTTGGAATACGGTTGCGCGCCAAGATCGACCGGCTTTCCACCCAGAGTCAGGTCCAGTTTACCGCCAATTGCCAAAATCGAATCGCGCACCGCTTCAAATTCCAGGCGCTGGATATTCGCGCGCCAGAGCAAACGGTTTTGCGGATCGATCTGCGCATAACGCGCGTTGCCCTCGCTGCTTTGCTGATACGTATTTGAAAGCATGATAGTGCGATGGAGTTTTTTCATCGACCAACCGTCCTGGATAAATCGCGTCGCCAAATAGTCCAACAGTTCAGGATGACTCGGCGGCTCGGATTGATTTCCAAAATCGTCGGGCGTCGTCACGAAGCCGTCCCCGAAATGATGCATCCAGATCCGGTTCACCGCCACACGCGCCGTGAGCGGGTTGTAGGGATTCACGATCGCCCGGGCGAGTTCGAGCCGTCCGCTGCCTTTTTGAAACGGCTGTCGGCCAGGGCCGGAAAGAATTTCCAGGAAACGGCGCGGCACCACCTCACCCCGGTTTTCCGCTTCGCCCCGGATAAACACCGCCGAATCCCTTGGCTTGTTCATGTCATACAACGCCATCGCCCTCGGCGGCGCTCCTTCATGGGTCATCTCCAGCCGCGCAAGGTCGCGACGCACCTCGATCTCGTCCTTCTGCAATTCCTTGCGCGCCTTTTTCCCGCCGGATTTGCGCAGCGCCCGCCGCTCCGATTCCAGTGCGGTCATCTTCTGGTTCAACACATTTTTTTTCTGGAGGTAATCGTTGTACTCAGCCGTGATTTTTAACGCGCCGAGAATCGGTTCGTCCGCAGGTTCAACCGAACTGGCAAAAACGCCGCGCAACGAATAATAATCCTTCGTCGGGATCGGATCGAACTTGTGATCGTGGCAGCGCGCGCAACTCACCGTCAAACCCATCGTCCCTTTGGTCACGACATCGATGCGATCATTGATAATGTCATTAATGTTGCCGTTGAAATGATCTCCCAACGTGATGAACCCCAGCGCCGCCAATGAGCTGCGGTTCTTATCCAGCGGCAATTGGTCCGCGGCAATTTGTTCGAGGATAAATTGGTTGAACGGCTTGTCCTGATTGAAAGCGCGAATCACGTAATCGCGGTAGGTCCAGGCGAACGGATAAAAAGGCGCCTCCTGATTTTTCTTCACGTCGCCCTTCGTGTCGGAATAGCGCGCGGTATCGAGCCAATAACGTCCCCAGCGCTCGCCGTATTGTGGCGACGCCAGCAGCCGGTCAATCACCGTCGCAAACGCGTTCGGCGAACTGTCATCCACAAATGCTTTGACCTCTTCAGGAGTCGGCGGGAGCCCGATTAAATCAAAGGTGGCGCGGCGAATAAGCGTCCGTTTGTCGGCGGGCGCGGAGGGTTTCATTCCGTTTGACTCGAGTTTCGCCAAAACAAAAGCGTCGATTGGTGCGGCGATCCAATTAGTTTCTTTGACCTCTGGAATGGTCGTTTTCTTGATTGGTTTGAAGGCCCAGTGTTCCTTCGCGGTTTTGCCAAAACCTTTCGACGCCACCGCTGCGCTTGGCACCCTCGGATCGGGCGCGCCCATCCGGATCCAAGTGACGAGGTCGTTAATTTGAATCTCCGAAAGCTTTTTATCTTTCGGCGGCATCTGCAAATCGGCGTCGGTGTAACGCACCGCTTGAATCAACAGGCTCTTGTCTGGATTGCCGGGCACGATGGCCGGGCCGGTTTTGCCGCCCTTGCTCCAGCCGTCGCGCGTGTCGAGCGTGAGATCGCCCTTGCTCTTGCCCTGCTCCGCACTGTGACACTTGTAGCAATTCTCCGTAAGGATCGGGCGAATCTTTCCCTCAAAAAAATCAAGCTGCGCCTTGGCCAGCTCCGCCGCCGT
>JBDSIW010000014.1:0-11776 GCA_039917795.1 Verrucomicrobiota bacterium
CGGCGGACAAGCCGTTCGTCACCGCCCATTCCGGCCCGCCAAAACTCGTTCGCCATTTGGTCATGGTGGCCACTTTTGCGCCGGAGCTTTTTCGGATTTTGGCGAGTTGATCCAGGTTCGAGTAAACCACGACCTGACGTTCCATTTTCGCAGCCAGAATTTCTGCGGCGAGTTGTTCCGGGTTTACGGATTTGCAATCGAGGTAAAGGTTCAAATGACCTTTGCAGAGGGCGAAGCAATCCTGCAACGAAAGCAATTTTTCCCCGGCAAAACGCGCGGCGAAATTCGAGCCAACGTCGATCCGGCGAAGTTCTTCCATCGAGTGATCCTGGATGAGCCAGGATTCTCCCGAGGCGTTGGTGACGGTCGCATCGTGGGAAAGGATATGTTGGCCATCAAGCGTTAACCGGACGTCTACCTCGGCCCATTCGAGTCCATCGTCGATGCAATGTTGCAGGGCGGGACGGGTGTTTTCGGGCGCCTGGCGGGATTGGCCGTGATGGGCGATCACTTGAAATGGCCGCGGTGGCTGGATCGGTTCAAAAAAAGGAAAAGGCGCCGCGTGTGAAATCAGGCGCACCACGGTCAGGAAGATCAGCACGACGAAGCAAATTGGGGAACTCATGGAATTTTTTTGAAGCGGATGCGCGCAGATCAATCGCCCGTTGGCCTGCCCGGGTTGCACCAAAGCAAACCGGGATACCGCTTGGCTTCCTGCTCGAACTTCTTTAACGGGATGAAGTGAACGCGGGCGTCGAAACCCATGATGACTGCGCCTTTAACATGTCTTTTGCCGATGCCTTCCTCGCTATTCGGTTTTTGCGAGGCGTCGCCCGCGCTGTTGTAATTCCAGACGCCGCCGTAATTATGCACCTCAGGTTCCCATTGCACGTAGGCGGCCGGGTTGAACTGGGAGATTTTGTAAGTCTTGTTGTTAAGCGAACCGAATCCGCACACCGCGCCGTTCATGATGTAGCTGGAAACACGCTGGCCGCGTTTGATGAACGAAATGTCGTTCGTGCGATCGAGCGGGCAGTAATAAACATTTCGATTCTTGAGATACGGATAATAAAGTCCCTGCTCGATGTAGGTGAAGTCCGCGGGCTTCCACGGATCGGGCGCGCTACCCTGCTTGGGTAGGTAAAGCCAGCTGGGTCCGTAGGAATTGTACCATTGCGGCCAGGGCATCGCATCCCGGTTGTCATGAGTGTACATGGTCATGGCGAGGGCCAATTGGCGGACGTTATTTATGCAAGCGGTGCGGCTGGCTTTTTCCTTGGCGCTGGCCAGCGCAGGCAAAAGCAACGCCGCCAGAATTGCGATGATCGCAATCACGACGAGCAATTCGATCAGAGTGAACCCGCCAGGGTGCCCGGAGCAGTCGCGGGATGAGGTCGGCGTTTTCATGGAGTGCGGTGAACTGGGAAATAGATGCGCTTCTTCACAGGGACCGTCAATCAGATAATCGGCCCGGGAGAAAACCTGGCCGAAGAAAGCGAGGCGCGCCCGTTCTTTCATCCGTCCGCCCCCCAAATTCAAAATGGTTCAAAAAACTTAGCCGCTCATTGGCGCAACCGGTAATAGCGAGTCGGCGCGGTGGCATCCATGGGTTCGGTGAAAATGTACCGGCCATCAATATCTGTGCTGATCACGCGGACCGGAAGCCACGCGGCCAGGTCGGTTGAAACTTCCAGCGTGTAAGTTCCATGAGGCGATCCGATGAACGGGAACTGTAATGCCGGAAACGAACCGCCCACCACGGTTGCGCCAGTGAAAACGGCGGCAACGGTTGGACTCGTGGTTCGCACCAATATGTCGTCCAGCCGCAGTTGCGCTCGCGATCCGCTCGACGCGCTGGCCAGGTAATATTTCCACCGCAGCAGGACGTAAGGCTGATCGTTCGCGGAAGCGGGGAGCGTCACCGGATCAATCACCTCGGCGTGGCCCACCGCCGCATGCCGGACATACTCAACCGGCTGGCCGTTCGGCCCCGGCACATCCTGAAATGCCGCGTCTCCCACTGCGAATTGAAGACGAAGCGAATACACTTGTTGGTTGGGCGTGACGGTTCCGCCAACCCAACTGACCTCGATGTTGGTCACGCCAGTCGTGCGCAAGGCCAGCACCGCCGAACCCAGATAGCCCGCGCCCGCCGCATCCTGCACGCTGCTCGTGTTGAGAAACGCAATCCCGCCTTCGCCGAGCCCGTTGATCCGGCTTCGATTGGTCAAATTGTAGGGCAATTGCCAATCGCTTTCCAACGGCGTGGCAAGGGTCGGGTCGGGTGTGGCAGTCTGTGCAAAACGCAGGTGTGCTGGATAACTTCCTGCGGAAGCGTCCGCGCTCCATTCTTTAAAAATATAGGGACCCGCAGCTAAATCGTGCGGAGCCGATCGTTCGAAGAGCGCGGTCCACGTTACGTTGCTCGAGACATCGACGGTGATGGTTTGCTGCAAACCAAGATCCGGCCGGTTGCTCCAGCCGGCGAACACAAATCCCGGGGCGGGCCTTGCTTCCAGCTCGACTGGAACGCCGCGAAAATAAGTTCCGCGCCACGGATACGGAGCGCCATTCGTCACGCCGGGTGTGTCGCGATTGATCAGCAATGTGTTGATCCGGACCTGTCCGCGATTCGTGTCCGAAACATCCAAAGTCAAGGTGGCGTATCCGGCGAGGCCAAATTGCGCGACGACCTGCTGACGGCAAATGATCGTGCGCTGGCTGGCGAAAGTGCGCATCAGTTGCACGTTGTTGCTCCAGGTCGTCATCGAGTCGCCCATGGTTCGCCAGCGCTTGATTTGCTCGGGCATGGACGGAGCCATGGTCGCCTGAATCTGGTTCACGACATCGCCGGTGCGGCTCTCCTTGAACGTCGAGTTCAGGTGGTCGGCATACGTGTTGATAAACTCGCGGCGGAAATCTGCATTGGTCATCAAGCGCCGCAGGAGCAGCGTGGACCACGGGGCGTTGATTCCAGGACGGCCATTCGGGTTGAGCGCCGCCGCCAGTGTGCTGTCGCTATAACCGCCGCTCCAGGGATGCGCGTAACCCAGGTCGGTATCGAACATCGCCCAGCGCCAGCGCCCATCGTGACCGGCGGGCGCGTTGGTTTCGAATTGCGCCGTGCGCTTTCGCCAGTAGCGGATGTTGTTGTGAGGCCAATCGGCGTTGGCGATGTAAATTTCGCTGGCTTGGTAAGCGATGAAATCTGCCACGTCCATTTGTGTCCGTACCCACGCATAATTGGTCGCGACCGTCATGTCGTTCGTCTCGATGAACGATCTCATGCGCAAATAATTTTGCTCATCGCGGGGCAATCCATCCACCAGGCTGCCGTCTCCTTCACAGATCACCACTTCATCGTGCGGCACACCGTAATGGTTTTCGAAATATCGCGGATCCAGCTGCTCGCGCGCGTCGTGCACGCCCCAATATTCTCCGTCAAGGAAGACCACCATCGGGCGATGGGCGAGGGTATCGATGCCGGTCGGCGCGCAGATGCGGTGGCAAAGGGCGTCACGGAAAAGAGTCTCGCTCCAGTCGTTGCCCGAGTTGGAGAGACGGAAATTGGAAAACCCGCTGATCGCTTTGCCCGCGCGGTTGGTTAATCCCGGCCAGAATTCGTAGGCAAAAGTGTCCGTTGGCGCGACATCGCTCCGGGCTTTGAGGCCAACCGATTTTTCGCGGAAAGACCGGGAGGACTGGCCCTGAATATCCACCGCGACATTTTGCTCGAAGGCGAGGCCGCCGCCCGGTTCGAAATATTCAAGGTGCGCGCGCCGCTCCCAAAATTCCCCGCGTTGTGTGTAATTCGCCGGAGTGTGGCCCGTGAGATATTCACCCGGATGCGCATTGGTGTAATCGGTGAAAACTTTTCCCAGCACGTAAATCCCGGTGGTGTAATTGAAAAGATCATTCGTGTTGATGGCCAGGGAAAGAACAGGCAGCACGTAACGTTGCGGCGCATTCGTGAAGACGAGATAGCTTTGCGTAATGATTGGGCTGGGCCACGCCCCCGACCGAAACGTCCGCGCTCGAACGGTCGTGGCTTTGTTGACCACACCATTTGGCGGGAACCATCCATCGGTGTGCTGGTTGACGGTGGCGGTGCCGGAAATCATCGAGAGGGAGTTGGCATCGCCGGAACGATCGCGGATGACGAGTGCCGGGCCGAACGCGGCGGAATTCGTCGTCGGCTCCGAGCCATTCAGCGTGTAGCGAATGGTGCTTCCCGGGTCGGGCGTGCTCAGGACTAAATCGAATCCCGTTGCGGAAAAACCGCCCGCACGGGAAAAAACTGGCGCGGAAGCCAGCGCCGGGAAACCGGTTTGGATATTTGCTGCAATCGGAGTGGGAACCGAAAAATAAACGAGGTTCGTTCCGCCGTCCGGCTGCCGGCCAAACGAAAAATCGCGAGGGAGATTGACGGCAGGGAATTCATCCACCCTCACGCCGTCGGGACGGGTGAGAAAAAGGCGCTCACCCTCGGAGCGAATGTTGAAATTAGCATGGAGATTCGCGGTGTTGGTCCGGTTTTTTCCAGAAGCGGTGACCAGCATCCAGGCGTTGGCGTTGAGAATGCGTGTTGGAAAAATCCATTTGAATGGCGCGGTGGAATCATCGGACAACCCCCAGCCGCCAAGATTGAGCGTGGCATTTCCCGCGTTGAACAACTCGATCCAATCCGAGTGATCGCCATCTTCATCGAGCCGACCCGAGTCATTTGCGGAGACGATTTCATTGATGCAAAGCGAAGCGGCCTGCGCTCTCAAAGGCGACAGGCCGCTCGCTATCCATCCGCCAACGACAATTCCCGCAATGATTGATCGCACAGGATATTGTCGGCGGCGCTTCTCGTTATTTCAAGATTTGCTTAGGGTGTCTCGTTGTTTGTCCGTATCAATCGATAATAGGCTGTGCCTGTGATTGGCGTTCGGACGGTTTGGTCGTTCCCTTCCACAACTGGTGAACCGGGCACCGTAGTCCAATTCAGCGGCGAAAGGCTGTCCGTTTTCTGCAAGACCCAGCCGGTCAATGCGGCCTGCCAGGAAAGGCGGAGGTTGTTGCCTTCTTGTTGAACGCGGAAGACCGGCGGCTGACTTTGTGCCAGGAGATTTACTCCGGCATAGGGCCCGCACGGGCGAATGACTGCGTAGCGCACCCGCGAGAAAAAGATTTTCCCGGAAACAAAGAACCGCGCTGCTGCCTGCGGTCCCTGGTTGACTCCCGAGAATTTCACGTCCGGCAATTCGAAGTAGGCTTCGAGCCATTTGCCGGTCCCCTTCAGCGCCACCGCAATGTTGCCTGCCGTGAACGCGAATGTTTCAGTGCCATTACGATCCGACTTATAGACTTCAGGTCGAAAGGTCTTCCCCGCGAGTGCCGGATCATCGTAGTAGGTCATGACGATCGCCAGACGCGCATTGGGCTGGCTGGTGGGACCGAAGGGCTGGTTCTCGATGGCGAGATTCAAGTACTGATGAGTAAAGCCGGGTGTTCCATCGTCGAGCGCCGGACGAATCGCCATGCGCAGATCGGTGGCCGGTCCCGCTTCGGCTTGAATCATATTTTGGTCCCCGCCAGAAGTGCCCGGAGCCAAACCGTTAAGCACGCCCGTGGCTAAATTCATTTCTGCGTAGTTGCCGTAATTTGTGGTGCAGATATCCGGATCTTCAAAGCAATTGGGCAGAGGATCCTGTCCGGCCAGCGGATTGGGCGTCACACGCAATATCCCTAGGTCGAAACGTGAAATGAAGGGCTGACCCCCTTCAAAGCCGAGGCGTGGCCCGCCCGTCAGGGGCGTGACATTGACGCCGAAGAGACTAACGGATGGAATGGTCCAAGCCACGTGCTTCCATTCGCCCGAGCCCGTCAGGGTGTACCAACGGGCGGACGGATAGACCCCAACGCTGCCGGTGGAATCCGTCGCATAGGCTTCCGGGCCGAAGCGCACACCTGTCAAGGCCGGGTCATCGTAAAATTCGACGCAAATTTTCACCGCGCGCGGATCGTTGCACGGTTTGCCCAGAAAATTGTCCTCTACTCCGAAGTTCATGAGGGTGCCCAAGGCCCGGACGGCGCGGCGTTTGTTCCCCACCGGCCCGGCGTTGGTGACAATTTCCGTGACTTGATCGCCCCCATTCAACACCGTCATGTGGCTTGAATTGGTGTTCTGAAGATCGAGGAAGGCAAGATTGGTGGCCGGCTCCGGATCGCAGGCATCGGGCGGTTGAAAGGTGTAGTCCGATGGCTCGCCAAAAGCGCCTCGTTCACCGAAGGCAACGGCGCGCACGATCAGGTTAGGCACACCCTCCAGGCGAATGGTGCCCCCGTTCACGCCGCCGGACTGGAACGCGCCCTGGGCATTGGCAGGAATGGAGCCCACGAACCGCGACCCGTCCGAAGCGCGCACTCCGTTGGTGATGCGGAACAGCACCCAGTTCCATTTCAGATTTTTGCCCTCGACCGGAATTTGTCCCCCGACCGGGAAGCTCAGTTCGGGCAGCGTGCCGATGAGGAAAGTGAAATTGCGCGGCTGCCCGGTTCCGCCTAGGACCGCAGCGTCGCCATACACCTGCACAAGGATGTCAATATTGTCGTTGTCCGCCCATTCGGTGAACCCGCTGTCGGACGTGTTTAGATTGTTACCGACCGCCTTGAGGCCCGCCCGACTGCGGAGCGTAATGGGCGAAGTGTCCTGGTCGCCTCCACTGAGGATCGTGAGGCTGGGCACCCACCCGACGCTCAACGGGGGGAGGAAATTATCCACGCTGACATAGTGAACGACCTTGTTCGTGTCCGCGACCGTCGGCCACTGATCCGGGTCGAACGGCACCGCCAACAGGCTTGCACTTGTGAAGAGCAAACCGGCGATCAGTGTGAGCGCAGAAGTTTTCGCGCGCGAAATCCAGAGGGAATTTTGCGATCGATGAGTCGATGGCACCTTTCGGTGTGGGGTGGATGGAATTAATGCGGATTCTGCCGTCGGTATTTTCATAGCGTTTGATAGTTGTTTTTTTATTTTCCGGCCTGTTTAGGTTTGATTGCTCGCGGACTGAACCGTGACTCGTCGGCGGCAATAAAACTCACGGTGGGTACGCAGCGAGGCAATGCTTAGCTAGGTTTCCGTCGTGGGCTTGGGAAATAAATGCGCAGAATCTCCGTCGGGGTCAATAACATAAACCAGATGAATGCGTTCTTTTGAAGCGCCGGGCGACAATGTTGACTCCAAGGATTGGCACGCCGCCCGTTCAAGACAGCTTCACCCTTGGGGAAAGAATCCCATTCTTTCATTGCAACAGCACGACTCGATAAAAGCGTTGGAATCGATTGGTCGTGCCTTCGCTGATCGTAATCACTCCGTTGTCGGAACGGTTTGTGGAAAGCGGCGTCCAGGCGGGCGCGTCGAGAACATCCTTAAAATCCACGCGATAGACGCGATAAGGCGCGCCTGGAATCTGGAACGAGATCGTCCCGTTGGCCGATACACTCACGTCGCCAATGACCGCGGCACTCGGAGCGTTCACCTGGTTGGCCGAACGCGGAGTCCAGTTGGGCATGAAATAAACCAAATTGGTGTTGCCGTCAGGATAAAGGCCCTGGCTGACGTTTTGCATTTGCGCCCCAAACACCACGCTGGAGATCCTCCTGCCGTCCGGCGCAAACAGCCCGATTGCTTCGCCGATGGCGCTCAATTGGAAATTGGCGTGGAGATCGCCGCTCGTACCCAATCCATTTTGATTCGTCTGATTGTCGGCCAAGACGAGGAGAAACCCATGCGCCCCGATGAATGTGTTGGGCGGAATCTGCCATTTGGCCGGTTGCGAAAGCGTGTCGGTCAGAAAATGTCCCGAGAGGTCGAACGCGTTCGTGTCGGGATTATAAAGCTCGAACCAATCCTGGAACAAACCATCAGCCGGATCGCGAAAGCCGCTGGGCCCAGCGTTGTCGGCCATCCATTCATTGATCACAACAGGTAACGGCGGCGCGGAAGGATTATTCGGCCCGCCCGGCGTGGTGAAATAAAATATTTCCTGGTTCAGCGATTGGCCGTCCGGCACCGAGCCAAATGAACGGTCCGCCGTCAGGGTAGGAAAGTGAACGTAATCCAACACCTCGGTGCGACCGCTGTTCGTGCGGACGAGTGCGAGTGAGCCGGACGATTGGGTGAGGCGGAAACTCGTGTGATAATTGGTTCCCGCTGTTTGCGCGGAATCTCCATCCGCCCAGACCACTCGGAATTCTCCCGTGGAAATTGCCGAGGCCGCAGGAAACGCCCACTGCGTAAGGCTGGTTAAATTATCAGTGAGAAAAAATCCTTGCAGGCTCACACTGTTCGTACCCGCGTTGAATAATTCGATCCAAGGCTCGCGCTGGTTGAAGTTATCGCGAATGCCGTTGGTGTTGAAAACGAGGAGCTCGTTGATCCAGATAGGAGGGAAGGCCAGGAGCGTGGCGCGCACGGAATTCACCGCGCCCGGAGTGGGCGGCGCAGCGGCCCAGTTGGCCACGCGCGTATTATCTTGCGCAGGATCGATCAACTGCAAGGACGGCCCGAAACCATCGGCGCTCGTCGGCCACGGCAACGCGTCGTCGTAACGGACTTCATCAATCACTTCATACGAATTGGTAGAAATCGGGCGGAGCAACCTGAGAGTCTCCCCGCCATTTTGCAGAGTGCCGTGGTACTGGCCGATCGGCAGGGGCGCAATCGGATAAGTGTGCGCAAAAGTATTTGTCTCGCTGGCCACGACGAGAAAAGAGTTGGCCAGGAGAATCGTTCCGGGGGCGAAAATCAAATCCACGCCGTCGAGCCGCCAGCTGGAGAGATCGAAAGCCACTGTGGGATGGGCGTTATAAATCTCGACGAAGGACGCGTTGTTCGTGGGCGAGTGATACATGATTTCGTTGATCACGACGAAGCCGTTCGCTGGCGGTACGGAAGCGCTGTTCACCACGCGAATGGTGTCATTCAAATTGCTCAGCACGCCCGAATAACGGTCAAATCCCTGGAGCGCGAGCAAGTTCGTCCCGGTGCCGACCGGCAGGTTGAGAGTCCAGGTCGTCGTGCTCGTCCAGGTGATCGGGTAGGGAATGCCGTTGACCGTGATGGTTTCCAGTTGAATAGGCGCAGTTCCCGTGAGCGTGACGAGATTGTTGCTCACCGCGAAATCATTTCCTCCATTACTGGTGATGGCGAACGCGGTTGCGGTTGGAAGTTGCCCAAGGACGTAGGCCGAACGTTGGCCGATGTAATCGAGAACGCCGCTCCAATTCTGGCCGAGAAGGCTGGCGTAATGGGTGGACCATCGGCTCATGTAACCAGTGTTCACCGTCCGCGTGATGAGGTCATAAAGATGGCTGTAGTAGAGCCGCAGGTTGGCCGGGATCGAAATGACCTTTGAAATATTTCCGCCGCCGTAAAGCCCCCCGTTGGTCGGCAAAACAAATCCAAAATCCATGTCCCACAAAAAAGCGACCGCGCGGCGATCCTCAGGCGGCACATAAACAATCAGATTGTGTTCCAGGCCGAAGCCATAGGTGTCGGCGATACCAAACAGTGATTCAAATGCGAAGGCGCGCATCCACTCGTTCACGTCCATATTGCGGCGCGATGCCGCGTCGAGCGCGCCACCGGTCAAGCCCAGTGTTTTCGCAAGCAAGATCACCCCGCTGAAATCGTCGCGCGCCTCCTGATTTTCCTTCAGGAAATTCCAGCGGTACGATTCCTTGCTGTCGCCCAGATCGCGAAACTCCGTGCCGAGGACATCATCAGGATTCGGCAGCTTGTTGCCCTGCGGAGTGCCATCCGCCGTGGTCGTCGGGTAATAAATCAGTTCCAGCTTATGCTCACTGCCTTCGTTTCCATTTTTGTATTGGCTGTCCAGGAAGATCTTATTGTATTTCGCCATGATCAACAGACCGGTGCTGTTGTCTTGGGCGCGCGGAGCGATCACATGCACCAGGTCGTCGTACATTCCGGGCAGGCCGCCCGCGTGGTTGACCGCGTGCTTGATCAGGATTTCGTCGTGCCGTCCTCCTCGACCCGAATAGCCGCCCGAGCGATCGATGGAAATTAGATCGTGGACGCCGCGAAAGAGGTGGTCCGGATTGAAACTGATCGTGAATCCAACGCGCCCGCCGTCATTGCGCCCGCGCTCGCTTCCCTGGAGGTGCACCCCGACGTCGTAAAAAACTTCCTGCTCATTGTAGATCACGGTTCCACCGAGCAGGTCGTCACTCATGACATTGGTCGGCGCGTGAAGGATCGCTGCATCCGCCGCCGTCATCACGATGCGAATGTTGTGAAGCGAGTCGGCGATCGCGGCGCCGTCGTTGACTTTGTAAAGCGCGCGCGAAGCGGGACCCGCCGCGGGAAAAGTGGAGCGCGCTCCGGGCCCATCTGCACCTTCGACATAAAATTGGACGACCGTTCCGGCGGCGGCGCCCGCCACGGTGCCGCGCCATTCGCCATTCGGCTGCAGAGTCATCGAGGTTTGATTCCAGGGGCCGCCGTTGGCTGATGAGAACAGCGTGACGCTGCTCACACCGTCGAGATCGGCCGCAGTCACGAAGACGGAAACTGTTTCATTGGCTTGTGGAACCACGGGCGTATGGCGGAAGCTGCTGTAAGTCGGTCCCACGTTCGCGAGGTATCGGGAATTTTGTGTGCCGGGTGTGCCGTTCAAGGTCGGTATTGCCACCGACGTGACGCGGGGCAGCCGGTTAAAATAAAGCCGCGTCAAGAGATCGTTGTTTCCCGCGACCAATTTAGCGCGAAAAGAGATTTCGTATTCGCGCCCGTTGACGACTTGGGCTCCATTGGCCAGGGTCGTTTCGATGTGGTTATGCAAATGGCCGGTTGCGCCAGTCGCAACCAGACGAAGGACGTGATTCCCGGGGTTGGTCGGGTCAACGATAATCGTGCCCTTGTGATTTCCGATCACACGCCAGGTCGAGAGGCCACTTTCAAAACTCCCGCTTTGAATCAATTGGACCGGCGCGCTGCTCGGCGACTCGATCACGCTGATATCGTCGAGGAGCATTTCCCCGGCGTCGAGCAATCCCAGCACAAACTCCTTCCAGAGCGTTGGACTCGCGGCCGGTTCAGCGGTGGCGATGCCGCGATAAGTGTAGGTGTTCCAACTGGTTTTCCCGGATTCGTCACTGGCGGCCCAGGCTTCCGGTTGCGCGTTGTCGGAGTGAGGATCGCGAAGTTCCAGGCTCGACCCGCCGCCATTGGCAAGTTCTGGCCAGCGCCCGCCAGCGTAATAACGAACCTCGTCGGCCACGTTTCCGACCGGATCCTTCAACACCAAATGGTCGCTGCTCCCGGACAGAGATTTATCAAACGGGCCCACCACGTTCAGGCCCGGATAGAGCGAAAGCAGGTAGGACGTGTCCTTGGCGAGAACAAGGTAACCGCCGGGCGCGATCAACTGGTTGGTGGCGAATTTAAAATCAATGCCGCCATCGAATTCCCATCCGTTGAGGCTGACGGCGTTTGTACTCCGGTTGTAAAGTTCCAGCCATGACTCGGGCGATTCGCGCTGCTGTTGGGCCGCGCTCAGGAACGATGTCACCACCAATTCGGTTCCAAAAACGACGTCCGCGCCCAGGGCGTTGGTGGTAAACTGGTGCACTTCGACGGCGAGAATGTTTGTCCCCAAAAGCAGGCTGCCGGATGGGATCGATACCGGCCCGGTGAACGTCGCCGTCGCAACGCCCGCACTGGCGAGGTTCGTGTAGGACATATTTCCGGCCGGCAAGTTGTAGC
>JBDSIW010000015.1:0-6131 GCA_039917795.1 Verrucomicrobiota bacterium
CATCGGGTTCCTGCGCGCCGAGAGCCGGCTGGTGGTGGACATCGAGGAATGCAAAATCGCCGAGCCCGCCTTGAACCAGGAAATCCAGCGTGTGCGGAAAAACCCGCCACCGAAGGGGGGGCTCAAAGTGGTGTTGCGCGTTCCGCCCGAAGGCTGGGAGCTGCCGGGCGATTCATTTTTCCAAAATAATTTTTTCCTATTGCCCAAACTGGTGGAAGCGGTTCGCGAACGGTTGCGCGAGAGCAAATCGCGATTCCTGATCGACACCTACTGCGGCGTCGGCTTTTTCAGCGTCGAACTCGGCGACCTCGTCGAACGCTTCGTCGGAATCGAAGTGGACATGCCCGCGATCAAGGCGGCGCGGGTGAACGCCGAGCAGCGCGGCTTGAAGAACGGCGAGTTTATCGGCGGGCGCACGGAAGAATTGCTGCCGGGATTGATTGGAAGATTTGATCGCGTTGCGACGACGATCATTCTCGATCCTCCGCGCACCGGTTGTCCGCCCGAGACCATGCAATTGCTGGAGCGGGTGCGTCCTTCTCAAATTATTTATGTCTCGTGTCATCCCGCCACGCTGGCGCGGGACTTGAACATCCTTTGCGCCAGCGGTGTCTTTAAGCTGGCGAAAGTCGTTCCGCTCGACATGTTTCCCCAGACGCAACATGTGGAATGTGTGGCGGACGTGCGCGCGAATTAGGAGCGCCGCAAAGACTTGCCAACAATTAATTCATCGTTTCAACTCAAATCAGCCATGACCAACCAACCCACTGAAAGTGTCCCCGGAGGAATCGATCGAGCAAATGTCGTGGCCCGATTTCTCCCCTGGATGGTCGCCGCAGGGACGTTTCTCATATACCTCCTGACTCTGAATCACTGGGTCACTTTGCGCAGCCTGAGGGTCGTGGCCAAAGTGGTGGACTGGGATTGGCGCCCTGAAACCACGGCGCCCATTCATTTCCTCGTGACGTATCCGCTGCACTGGCTTTCGGGAAACGCGCAACTGGTGGCGCTCAACTTTTTTTCCGCCATCTGCGCCGCGCTGACCCTCGCCCTGCTCTGCCGCTCGGTTCAGCTTTTGCCGCACGACCGCACGAGCGACCAGCGCCGGCGCGAACTGGGCAAGTTCGCTTTTTTGAACGTGTCGCAGGCGTGGCTCGCACCGGTTGGCGCCGCGCTGGTTTGCGGCCTGGAACTGACCTTCTGGGAACACGCGGTCTCTGCGACGGGAGAAATGTTCGACCTGCTGCTCTTCGCGTATGTCATCCGTTGCCTGCTTGAGTTCCGCGCATCGAAAAACGAAAACTGGCTCACGAAATTCGCCGTGGTTTATGGGCTGGCCGTGACCAACAACTGGGCGATGCTCGGGTTTTTCCCGTTCTTCCTCACCGCGATGATTTGGATCAAGGGCTTGAGGTTTTTCGAGTTTCGCTTTGTCTCGCGGATGGTGCTGTTCGGGACCATCGGACTCTTGTTTTATCTTTTCCTGCCAATCGTGGTCGGTTTTTCCGGCCACTCTGACCTGACTTTTTTTCAAGCGTTGAGAGAAAACCTGGGTTTCCAGAAATCCTATCTCTACAACTTTCCGTTCGTCCAATTCCCTGCGATCCGCTCGCACTTGTTGATGATCGGGCTGTCGTCCATTTTGCCGCTGTTGCTGATTGCGATCCGCTGGCCGACGTTTCGCGGCGAGGTCAACCCCGCTGGAACCGCGGTAACGACTTTCATGTTCCGGATGATGCATTTGGTCTTTCTCGGGATCAGCCTTTGGATTTTCTTCGACCCCGGCTTCAGCGCCCGCTTGCTGGGTTACGAATTGCTCCCGTATCTCACCTTTTATTATCTGACCGCGCTGGGAGTCGGATATTTTATCGGCTACATCCTTTTGATCTTCGGCCAGAAACCCGTGCAAGCTTGGGAACGCTCGCGCAGCTCGTTGAAGTTCATTGATCCCATCGTCGTCGCGGTCGCATGGAGCGCAATCCTCGCGGTCCCCATCGCGCTGGCCAGGAAAAATCTTCCACTCATCCAGGCGACCAACAGCAACGTGGCGAATGAGTTCTTCAAGACCACGTCCGAATCACTGCCCGCCCGCGGCGCGGTGGTGTTGAGCGACGATTCCACCAGGCTCTTTTTGTTGCAAGCGATCGACGCGCAGCTCGGGCGAAAATCCCAAAATATTTTGGTGGACACAGCAGCCTTGAAAACGTCGGCTTACCACCGATACCTGCACGCGCGGCATTCATCTGACTGGCCGGAACAAGGTGCGACGAACCCGATTTCTGACTACGGTTTGATCCTGCGAATGGACGAATTGCACAAGAACCATCCGCTCTATTATTTGCATCCGAGCTTTGGTTACTATTTTGAGCGCTTCTATCCCACGCCGCACAAGCTGGTTTACGAGTTGAACGTTTACGCAACCAACTCCATCGTCGCGCCCCCTCTACCTGGCGCGGTCATAAGTGAGAACCAAGGTTTTTGGAATTCTTTCACCAAGGAATCGCTGCCTTCGGTGCTCGCCTTGGGGAAAAAAAGTCCCGATGTCCAATTGATCAATAATTATTATTCCCGCGCTGTGAATCATTGGGGAACTGAATTGCAAAAAGCGAAAATGCTCCCCGAGGCGGGAGCGTCCTTTGCAACCTCATTCTCCCTCAACCCGGAAAACGTCGTCGCGCAAATCAACCAGCAGTTCAACTCCAGCCTCCAGAAGGGCGAAATTCGCCCGGTGGAATCGAACGATGAACTCGAGAAGAAGCTGGGCCAGTATCGCGATTTGAAAAATGCCGTCACTGGAAACGGGCCTTTCGACGAGCCGAATTTCTGCCTGCGCCTCGGCGAATTGCTGGGCCTTGGAGGAAATCTCCGCCAGTCCGCCCAGCTTTTTCTCCGCGTGCTGGAGTTGGTCCCCACCGACTTTTTCGCGCGCCTCGGCCTTTCGAAAACCTATATCGAATTGCAACGGCCCGACGAGGCGCTTCGCCTGGTCAAACAACTGCAAAATGACGCCAAGACTTTGGCGAGCAACCCGAATCTCGAGTTTGAGCTTTTGCGCGTTGAGTCGCTGGCTTATCTGGCCAAAAACGATTTGCCCACGGCGGAGAAAATTTTGCTCACCGCCTCGGCGCGGCATCCCAGGGATGAAAATCAATTCGGGCTGCTCACCCAGTTTTATCTCGACGTGGGCCAATACACCAACGCGCTCCAGACTGTCGAAAAACAATTGGCCGTGGCGCCAAAGAATGCGCGGGCCGTTTTCACGAAAGGTGTTCTCCAAATGCAGATGAGCCAGTTTTCCCAGGCCGTGTCGACCTTCGATGAACTTTTAAAAATGACGCCGGACAACCAAAGCGCGCTGTTCAACCGGGCCATTGCCAATCTCCAAAGCGGGCAACTCGAAAACGCGAAGCGCGATTATCAGGACTTGCGCAAATCCCATCCGGCCAACACCTATCAGATTTATTACGGGCTCGCGCAAATTGCGGAAAAGCAACACGACAAATCCGCAGCGCTCAAGAATTACAAACTTTATTCCAAATATGCCCCCGCCGGCACGCCGGAATTCGAGGATGTCCAGAAGCGCATGAAAGCATTGGAAACCGGCAAAGGTTGATTCGATGCGGGTCACGCACGTCATCACGCGCCTGATTGTCGGCGGAGCCCAGGAAAACACAGTCGCCACCGTCCTTGGCCTCCAGGAAAAACCGGGACTGACAACCGACCTGATTTCGGGGTCCACCTTTGGTCCGGAGGGATCTTTGGAATCCGCCTTTGCCCACGCGCCGCAGCTTTTGAAAATTGTCCCGGAACTGGTTCGCCCCATCCATCCGCTGAACGACTGGCTCGCTGTACGCAAGCTCACCCGGATTTTCCGTGAGACAAAACCTGACATCGTCCACACGCACAGCGGCAAAGCGGGCGTTCTCGGACGCGTGGCAGCGCGGCGCGCGGGTGTTCCGTTGATTTTTCACACGATCCACGGCCCGTCGTTTGGCTCGTTTCAAAATGGAATTTCCAATTTTATTTTTCGCTGCGCCGAACTCCACGCAGCGCGCCGCACGTCGCATTTCATTTCGGTCGCCGACGCGATGACCCGGCAATACCTCGACGCTGGCATCGGGCAGCCCGGGCAATACACCCGAATCTTCAGCGGCTTTGCGCTCGAACCGTTGCTCGCCGCGACCAACGATCCCGCCCTGCGACAGAAACTCGGAATCGCCCCGGGAGATTTCGTCGTCGGAAAAATTGCGCGCCTCTTCAAATTGAAGGGCCACGACGATTTGTTCGAAATCGCGCCCGCACTGGTCCAGCGTTGTCCCAGCCTGAAGTTTCTTCTCATCGGCGATGGCAACTTGCGCAGGCATTTTGAACTTCGCGCAACTTCGCTGGGACTGGAAAAACATTTCGTTTTCACCGGCTTGATTCCACCCGCAGAAATCCCGAGGCACGTCGGGATCATGGACGCGCTGGTTCACCTTTCCCGCCGCGAAGGATTGCCCCGCGCCTTGCCCCAGGCCCTCGCGGCGGCAAAACCTACCGTGGCCTACGACTGCGATGGCGCGGGCGAAATCTGTCTTCCGAATGAAACCGGCTTCCTGGTTCAGCCGGGCGATCATGCGGATTTGAGTGAGAAAATTTTACTGCTGGCGAATGACGCAAGCCTCAGGGTGCGACTTGGGCGACGCGGCCAGGAAATCGTGAAAGAAAAATTTTCGGTCGAACGAATGGTGGAAAAAATTTACGAGCTCTACAAAACTTTTGGCCTGAAACTGGAGGAAGAAATTCGCCACCCGCGCTCATGAAGTTTCCCGCTTACTTTTATGGCGCAGCGGTATTCGCGGCCTTTGTCACGACACTCGCGACCCTTCCTTTCTGGCGCAAATGGTGTTTGCGCTCCGGGCTGGTGGATGATCCGGGGCAGCGCAAGATTCACGCAAAGGCTGTTCCGCTGGCGGGTGGCTTTGCGGTGATGACCGGCCTGGCGCTTCCACTGATCGCGGGGGCGATCTTTCTTTTTCTGCGCGAACCGCATTCCCGTTCTTTCGAGTTATTGCATTATGGACTTGGCAAACGAGCGATCGAGTTGGCGGCGATTATCCTGGGCGCGTTCGGAATGTTGGCGCTGGGCTGGTACGATGACAAACACGAGTTGTTGCCCAGAACGAAATTCGCGGGTCAATTCCTCATTGCGCTGCTGGTCGCAGTGGCCGGCGTGCGCATCACGTTGTTTGTTCCCAGCGCAATTTTCAGTTACGCGGTGACGATCCTGTGGATTCTCACGGTGACGAACGCGTTCAATTTTATCGACAACATGAACGGGCTTTGTGCGGGCGTCGGTTTAATTGCAGCGGGCAGTTTCGCGTTCAGCGCAGCGTCCGCGGATCAATATCTGGTGGGCATTCTGGCCTTCGCGACGGCAGGTGCTTTGCTGGGATTCCTGCCTTACAACTTTCCCAAAGCGTCCGCTTTTCTGGGCGATGCCGGGAGTCATCTCGTGGGATTTTTGGCGGCGGTGCTGGCAATTCTTCCGCACTTCTACACCTCCGAACATCAAAAAACGCTTGCGGTGTTACGGCCGCTTTTGATTCTGGCCATTCCCCTGGCCGATCTGGTCTGCGTGGTATTGATCCGCTGGAAACTTGGAAAGCCTTTTTACATTGGCGACAACAACCACTTTTCACATCGCCTGGTCCGGCGCGGATGGAGCCGGGTGCTCACCGTGATTTTCATTTGGTTGCTGGCGGCGCTGGCGGGTTTCCTGGCGCTTCTTTGATGACTTCGGGTTCCGAGGATTTGGTCGTGGCGCTGCTGGCCGCGATCGCTTCCGATAGAAATCCCAGCGCCTCGGCGCGAACCACCGCGCCCACCAGGCGGTTTTCCTTGAACGTATTCACGACGGGAACATTGCGCTGTTCGCTCGCCAGCAGCACCGGCAAGGCGTCGAGCAATCGTTGGTTCGGCGTCAGGCAGGGCGGCGGCGGACGCATCACATCGTAAGCGATGATGGCATTCATTTCCTGGCCAGCGTTCAAATATTCTTTCAAGTCATGTAGCGCCACGACTCCCAGCAAACGTTGTTGGTCATCGACGACCGGCAAAAAGTTATTGGCGCTGGTCAAAAAGCGGGTGGC
>JBDSIW010000016.1:0-2948 GCA_039917795.1 Verrucomicrobiota bacterium
AACGCGCCCTTCACGGTTTACCACGACACGGTTTTGTATCGGACCCGGGGCGCCGAGGAAGCTGCGCGCGCCGGTGCAGTGGCCAGCCTCGTTCGTTCGATTACGCCCGTTTCGTTGCATACCCCGCACACTGGCAACATGCACTACGCGGATTCATTCCCGAAAATTCCCCACGCTGCGATCACGGTGGAAGACGCGCAAATGCTGCAGCGCATGCAGGATCGTGGGGAAAAAATCGTTCTGCGGTTGAAGATGGATGCGAAAACCTTGCCCGACGTGAAATCGCGAAATGTCGTGGGCGAAATCGCCGGTCGCGAAAAGCCCGATGAAGTTATTCTGATTAGTGGCCACATCGATTCGTGGGACGTGGGGCAGGGGGCGATGGACGACGGCGGTGGATGTGTGGCCGCGTGGGAAGCCGTTCGCCTGATGCGCAAACTCGGATTGCGTCCGCGCCGCACGATTCGTGTTGTCATGTGGACGAATGAGGAAAACGGCATTGCGGGCGGCAAAGCCTATCGTGAGGCGCATCGCAACGAGCTTTCCAAACATGTTCTTGCGATCGAATCGGACGAAGGGGTGTTCAAGCCGATGGCGTTTGCTTTTAGCGGGAGCGTGGCAGCAACGGAAAAGGTCAAGGACATCGCCACGTTGCTGCAGAAAATTACGCCGATTAAAATAACTGCGGGTGCGGGCGCCGCGGACATTTCTCAACTTGAGACGGACGGCGTCCCGCTGATGGACCTGATCGTCGACGAGACAAAATATTTTTGGTATCACCACACGCGCGCCGACACGATTGATAAGATTAATGCGGGCGAATTGAACCAATGCGTCGCCGCGCTGGCCGTGATGTGTTACACGGTCGCGGATTCTCCAGACCGACTTCCCCGTTGATGGGTTGGGTGGGTCTGGCCTGTAAACCGGCCGTGGCAAGATAACTCTTGAGCAGGGCCGGAAAGTCGAATCTACTCTAGGGAAATGGCAAAAGTTAAACACATCGCACTGATCAAATTTAAAGACGGCACGAGCGAAGAGCAGATCGCAAACTTGTTCGACCAGGTTCTCGACCTGACCGAAAATATCGATGGGATCGAGGATTACGTCTCGGGGCCGAACTCCAGCACCGAAGGACTTAACCAGGGGTTGACCCACGGGTTCATCATGACATTCGCCGATGCCCCCGCGCGGGACGCTTATCTGCCCCATCCAGAACACCAACGGGTCAGTGACTTGATCAAGCCGCTTGCAGAATCCATCGTGGTGTTCGATTTCGAGATTTAATTGTTCATTTTCTCGCGAGCGTTTGGCAAACCTTCGCGAGACTTTATTCCAGCTTGGAAATTTTCCGAGCTCCAGATCAGATCCAAATTTCTGGCGCAGAAATCGAGTTCCTGAAAGTGCTTCGTCAAAATCCCGCCAAAGTTGCTTTTAAAAATGTCTGAAATTCCCGCTCAAGAACCGGTTTCCAGTTTGTATGTCCACGTGCCTTTTTGCGCGCAGAAATGCGAGTATTGCGCGTTTTTTTCCGAGGCGGCCAAGGGTGTAACAGTAAACCGTTATGTGGACGCGTTGATCCGCGAGATGGAACTGGTCGCCAGCGATCTCAAACCCAAAACCATTTTTTTTGGCGGCGGCACTCCTTCGCTGCTCAATCTCCGCCAATGGGAAAGTATTCTCTCCACCCTGCAGCGACTGGGTTTGTCCGGCGCGATGGAACGGACGGTTGAGTGCAATCCCGCCACGGTTTCGCTGGAGAAAGCAAAATTACTCCGCCAAGGCGGCGTGAATCGGATCTCCATGGGCGTGCAATCGCTCGACGAGCATTTGCTGGATCGCCTCGGCCGCGTGCATAGCCGCGACATGGTTTTCAAATCGTTCGACACCTTGCGGGCTGCTGGTTTCGACAACATTAATTTGGATTTGATGTTCGCAATTCCCGGGCAAACGATGGAGGTCTGGAAAAAAACGTTGGCGGAAGCCGTTGCCCTGGGAAGCGAGCACCTCTCGTGTTACGAGGTGATTTACGAGGAAGACACCCCGCTTTATCAGCAGTTGCAGGCCCGCGAGTTCGATGTCAACGAAGAGCTGGCCTGCGCGATGTATGACGAACTTTTAGCTGCGGCGGACGCGAATGGGTTTCAGCAGTATGAGATTGCGAATTTCGCCCGGCATTTATCCTCCGAAGTTGGCGAAGTGCCGGACCGGGCCTGCCAGCATAACATTAATTATTGGCGTGGCGGCTCGTTTTATGGATTGGGCCCCAGCGCAGCGGGATACGTTCGCGGGCTGCGGACGAAGAATTGGTCGAACACAGTCCTTTATTGCGAGCAGTTGGAGCGAGGGCAGCGCGCCATCGAGTCCCGTGAAGAGTTAAAACCACTTTCCCGCGCCGGCGAAATTGCCGCATTTGGTCTGCGCATGAATGCCGGATGGCCGTTGATTGAATTTCGTCAGCGCACCGGCTTCGAATTAGGAGATGAGTGGAAAAGCGAAATTTCCCGGATGATTGGCTTGGAGTACGCCTCACTGGATGAAAAAAGATTTCAACTTACACCCCGCGGCTTGCGCTACGCGGATTGGGCCGCCGAACAATTCCTTCGGATCTGATCACTGCGGGATCGGAGGAGGAGGGGGAGGCGTTCCGCCGTTTCGTGATCTGGTAATCGGTGGCAACGGCGGCAGTGGTTCTCCTGCTGCTTCATAGACTGCCTTTTGCGTCTCCATCATTTGTCGCTGTTGAACGGGATCAACAGGAGGTTCGTTTCCAACCGGGAGCTGACCCGCAATAGGCTGCTGACCCGCGATCGGCTGCTGGCCGGCGATTGGAGAAGTCCGCAGTTGCCGATTTGGAATGGATCTCAAACCGTCGGCCTGAGCTGCAGAATTCATCTGGCCGGTGGCGGGCCCACCGGCAACAGTCACTGCCCGACCGCCATATGTCGGAG
>JBDSIW010000017.1:0-3692 GCA_039917795.1 Verrucomicrobiota bacterium
GGCGCCACCACCATTCCGGTAATGTCGAGTTCCTTCGCTCCTTCACCTTGAATTTTTCCGATCGCCGTAATGCGACCGTCGGCGACTCCGATGTCTCCGAGGAAGGAAGGGTTTGCCGTGCCGTCAGCGATTCGGCCATTCCGCAGGATGAGATCAAAGCCCTTCCCGTGAACGGACAATAGGGATCCAGCGAGCGCGAGAGTTGTCCAAAACTTCATTGCGAAACCTTTGCAAAAAGCGCTGGTTAAAGCGACACCGTTTTCCGCCCCCCGAGGAAAGATTGACTGCAAAAAATGTTGTGAACATCATTCGATTGCATGAAATCAGACCCCTTGACGACTGCATTACGGAGCGTGGCGGAAACCAAACACCTCGTGGAAGCATTGCTATTCTCCTCAGAAAAATTCGACAATTTGATGGCAAGAAAAACGGTGGCTCGCCTGCATCGCAAACTGAAAGAATTGGGTCGCCTGCAAGCCGAGATGGAGGCGTTTGTTCAAGCGAGGCACCCAAATATTCGGATGGTGAATTTTCGTCCGACGCCGGAACACGAAGCCACTCTTTAGCCCGCTCAGACTGGTTGGCGGTAGCCGCCGAGGTGACGAGGCGGAATCCTTTTCTTTAAGCTGCTTTTCGCTGCTTCTTCACCGATGATTTGGCGGACTTCTTTGTTTTCCCTCCGGCCTTGGTTTGATCCAGACTTTGCTGAAGCACGGCGACCAGATCAACGACATTGGTTGGCTTCGTGGATTTGGTTTTCGGCTCAGCCAGTTCCTTTCCGCCTGATTTGATTTTTTCGTTGATCACTTTCATGAGTCCCTCCCGATATTCATCCGTGTATTTTTCCGGATCCCATTTATCGGTCATTCCTTCGATCAGCGATTCCGCCATGGCCAATTCCTTTTTGCCGGCATCGACTTGAAGCGGAAGGTTCAATTGCTTGGTGTCGGCCAGCTCCTCCGCGAAATGCATTAATTCCAAAACAAGCGCCCCTTCCATTGGCTTGACCGCCGCCAGATGTTCGCGGGTTTTGATCGTCACCTTGGCGATGCCGACTTTGCCAGTGCGCTTCAACGCTTCGCGCAACAGGACGTATGCCTTGTCGCCGCCTTTTTCCGGCGCGAGAAAATAGGGCTGATCGAAAAACATCGGGTCGATTTCCTCGAGAGAGACAAATTCCTGGATGTTCACCGTCTGGTTGGACTTGATGTTCACGCGTTCAAAATCCTTGGCGTTCAGCACCACAAATTCATCCTTCTCGTACTCGAAACCCTTGACGATTTTGTCCCACGGAACTTCCTTTCCGTCCGCGTCGGCGACCCGCTTATATTTGACGGGGCTGTGGTCGCTTTCCCGCAGGAGACGAAACTTCACCTCGTTGGCGGCTTGAGTGGCGGAGTAAAGGCCCACCGGAATATTGACCAGACCAAAACTGATTGAACCTTTCCAGATCGCGCGCATGAACGAAACTCGTTTGCCGCCGCCCATCCCGCCATCATGAAAATTTAGTCGGGTAACACCTGATCCAAATGACCTTCGCGTTTACTTGCCTGACTTCGGCGATTTTGGTGTCGGTGCTGAGGAATTGATTTTTCGAAGGCCGCGAAATTACGGCATCGCGCAGCCTATTTTTTCTCTTTCGTCGCCTTTGCTTTTTCTTCCTCGAATCGCTTTCTGATTTTGTCTGTGGCAACGGGATCGATTTTCTGGAGCGTATCAAATTCCTCAGAGCGTAATGCGTAATTTCCCTGCACAGAGATTCCCCCATGATTTTTAATTTGGACTTCTATCTGTTTTGATAAAATCGACTCCGCCGCCGTGGCTTTTGGACCAAGTGAGGCCAGCGCACCCAGCACGTCAGATCGAATCCACCGATCCGTGTCCGCAAGCTCTGTTACCAAAATGGGTACCATCACCTCAGGTTCTGCGCCGATTTGAATCAAGGCGTGAACAGCGGCGTGGCGAAGGCGCTTGTTTTCTCCGCGCGCGAACGGGAGTAAGGCTGGAACCACCGCTTGCGCATCCGATTGAAAGTCTCCCAGCTGGTTGATTAAAAGGGATTGAACCGCGGCATTCTGATTGGTGAGAGCTTTTGTCAGCAGAGGAATCGATTCAGTTTTCCCCATCATTGAAACCAATGCCAGCATTGCTGCCGCGGTCGTTTCTTTTCGTCCGAGAAATTCCGCCAGCTTTGGAACCACCGTCTCGGCTTCCTTACCGAACCAACCAAGTGCGTCTATGGCTGCAACTTGAACTTCCAGGTCCGGATCTTCCAGAGTTCTTATCAACGCAGGAATGGCGATAGCCTGCTCAGTTCTACCGACAGACCACATGGAAAAAGCAGCCTTCCCTCGGATTTCGGGATCGGAGTCTTTGAGAGCGGCCACAAGGAAGGGAACGGCACTTGCGGCGTTGGTTCTCATCTCCACCAATGAATTAAATCCTGCCTTCCGCACTTTGGCATTGGGGTGAAACCAGGTATTGGTCAACGATGGAATGGCGTCTGTCCCGATAAAACTTAAGGCGTCGGTGACAACTCCGTAATCAATATCTTTCTCATCGAGCATTTTCTCCAGGCTGGGAATAGCGGGCTTGGCGATTGGCCCAAGGAATTCGAACGCAAGGGCGGCAGCATAGCATTCGCGCTCGTTGTCGTGAAATAGAATGGGGAAGACATCTTGTTTTCTCGCCCATTCCTCGAATTTTACTTTTGCATCTGTTTTGCTAAAACGGAGCCGGGGGAGAAGGAAAGGCAACGTATTGGTTCCCATTCGACGAATGGCGAATTGCAGTTCGGTTGAACTTCGTTGTGGTCCGGCAAAATTAATTTCCTCCAGCCACGCGCTCAGTGTCTTCCCTTGATCAACCGGTTCCCGAGGTCGCGTTGCCGCAAAGACCAATAGAGCGATCATCAGAAGCAGGCCCACAAATAAGGCGATGCGCCTTGGTTTGCTCATACCAATACAATAGGCAGTTTCTAAAAGTTTTCTAACCAATTATTCCGCTGAGAAATGGCTTCCCCCTTTTTCTCACTCGGGACGTCGCTCCAGTAAATCTTCACATCATCACTTCACCTTCCGCCGGCCTTGCGCATCTAAAATGTCACTTCTAAATTCATGCTCATGATTCAAAAGTTTTTTAGCGCAACATCGCCGATGATTCGGACCGGCATGGTTTCAGTTTTTACCGCAGTGAACCTGATAATCACGACCGTCGTTGCCGCCGAAAAATCCAAGTCCGACGAACTCTTGCTTCAAGCCAAGTCCGCCTACAACGCCGGGAAACACGACGAGGCAATGCTCCTGGCCAATCAATCGGTCGAAGCCGATCCGAAAAATTCACGCGGCTACTTTGTGCGAGCTCGGTTCCATGAAGAAAACCACGATCCCGCGAAAGCAATTGTCGATTTCTCCGAGGTCGTGCGACTCGATCCCAAACTGGCCGACGCCTGGCAGCATCGCGGCGGCGAGCATTTCAAACTCGGGCAGATCAAGGAATCCATCGCGGACTTCGACAAGTTCATTGAGCTGGTTCCGCACCAGGCGCCCTATCTTTGGCAGCGAGGAATCGCCTGCTACTATGCGGGCCGGTTTGAGGATGGGCGCAAACAATTCGAACTGCACCAGAGCGTGAATTCCAGCGATGTGGAAAATGCCGTCTGGCATTTCCTTTGCGTGGCGCGTTCTGCGGGT
>JBDSIW010000018.1:0-7037 GCA_039917795.1 Verrucomicrobiota bacterium
AACTTCACCAAACAGACCGGAATCAAAGTTCTTCCTGTTTACGATAGCGAAGCGGTAAAAACTGTCGGACTGGTTAATCGTTTGCTCGCGGAGAAAAGTCATCCGCAATGCGACGTGTTCTGGAACAACGAAGAATTTCGCACGCGCCAACTCGCCGCACAAAAGATTTTTCGCGAAACCAATGCGTGGGCTGCTTTTGGTTATCGCAGTCGGCGCGTGGCAGTTTCCGAAAATTTCGCGCGCGCACCGCAAAGCCTTCTCGAACTTACAAACGAAATCTGGCGCGGAGAAGTTGTGCTGGCCTATCCGTTCTTTGGTTCAACCTCCACGCATTTTCTTGCCCTTCGCCAGCACTGGGGGGATGACAAATGGCGCACCTGGTGCCGCGCGTTGCAGGCGAATAAACCATATCTCGTCGATGGCAATTCGGCGTCGGCCAAATTCGTGCGTTCGCACGAGGTGCCCGTCGGATTGACTGATTCCGACGACATCGCTGCCGAAAATCGTGCTGGAGGAAAATTAAAAGCGCTGCCAATCAACGCTGAAACTCTTTTAATACCGAACACCGTCGCCGTGATCCGTAACGCGCGGCATCCCGAAGCCGCTGAAAAACTTTTTCTATTTCTCCAAAGCCGAGCGGTAACTGAGAAACTCATTGCCGCAAACGCCATTGAAGGCGCATCACCGGACGAGATAAAAACGCCGACGCTTAAACCGGATTGGGGGAAACTTCTCGCTGATCTCGAGGTTGCGACAAAAGAGATGAAGGAGATTTTCCTTCGATGATTTTCCTCTGATGAAATACGCACTCATTTCCGACATCCACGCTAATCTTCCTGCCCTTCAAGCCGTGCTGGAGGATATTCAGGCGCAGCATTGCACAAACTCCGCGTGCCTTGGGGATATTGTCGGCAACAACGCCCAACCAAAGGAGTGCCTTGATATTATTCGCGGGATGCGGATTCCCTGTGTAAAGGGCAATTACGATGAGCATTGTAGCGATTTCAATTCGTTGGACAATTTGAACCCGAAAGCGGCAGCGATGATCAAATGGACGATTCAACAGCTGACGACGGAAGATAGCGTGTGGTTGTATGAATTGCCTTACATTCTCACGATTGCAGGCTTCACGATCGTTCATGCGATGATGAGTGAGCCACACCGATGGGAATATGTCTTTGATAAGTTGGCCGCCGCTCGCAGTTTTGCAGAACAAAAGACTTCGGTCTGTTTTTTTGGCCACACGCATATTCCGATGGCGTTTGTTCGTGACTCCACGTTTCACGGTGGGACCTATTCAAAATTTAGGATTGAGGCGGGTAAACAATATTTTGTAAACGTCGGTTCCGTTGGGCAGCCCCGGGACGGTATTCCCAAAGCGGCTTACACAATTTATGATTTGGAGGAGAAAACGGTGGAACTGCGACGGGTAGCGTTCGAAAACCCGCCTGGAGATTCTGGAAGTGCTGCGGTTCCATCTGACCCATACTCACCGAAGCCCAATCCATTGGACACCTCTCAATCGAAGATTAATCAAAACAGGCCAGATTACAAATGAACTGGCCGCTCTTACAAAATAGTCTGTTCGTCGCGGGACTCACGACCCTGTTTTCCACGCTGCTCGGATTTTTCTCCGCTCTTTGGCTCGCCGGATTGGAAACGCGCTGGAGAAAACTCGTTCTCGCGTTTGCGATCATCGCTCTCGCCTTGCCGCCGTTCCTCGTGACGAATTGCTGGCTCGATTTGCTCGGACTCACCGGCCTTTGGCGAAGCTGGTTGCCGCTGAATATTTTTTCCCTCGGCGGAACGATTTGGATGCTCGTGTTAATGACCTGGCCCATCACGCTGTTTTTTGTTCTGGCCTCGTGGCGTCGTCTGGACCCCGCACAACTAGAAGTCGATCCAATGCTCGGCGGCGGATCTCTCGTGCGACTGCTTCTCGTTCCTACCGCGCGACCTGCCTTGACTCAGGCGGCGTTACTGACGTTTGTCCTGGCTCTCAATAACTTTGCCGTGCCGGCGATATTGCAGGTGAAGGTTTTCCCCGCAGAACTCTGGGTGAGTTTTAACACCACGTTTGATTACAAAGCCGCTCTGCTGCTTGGCTGGCCGATGATGGTGGCGCCGCTACTCCTGGTTTTCCTTCTGCGGGGGCGAAACAATTTTTGGTCGGCGCACAAGAGTCCGTTCTCCGCCGGGAGGTTTCGCGCTCAACTCGGGCGCGGACTTTTTCATCTTGGAGGAGCGGTTTTCCTGGTGGCCATTTTCTTCTCCGCGATTTTGCCGTTGGCTGAACTTTTTAGGGGGAAGGGAACATGGGCAAATTTTCTCCCAGCATTGGCGGCCGGAAAGGCGGCGTTGCTTCATTCCGCCGGATTCTCCACTGTGACTGGAATCGTCGTCGTGTGCTTTTCGTTATTCACCTGGAGGTGGCCGTTGAGTGCGTTTTCATGGCTGACGTTTCTGGTGCCTGGAGTGATTTTGGGCATTGCGTTGATCTGGCTTTTCAATCGACCGCCATTCATCGCCTTTTACCAGAGTGCAGGTGTTGTTATCGTTTCGTTCGCAATCCGGTATTTCGCGCCCGGCTGGAACCTGCTTGCTCATTCCCTGCGGACGACGGACCCAAATCTTACGGACGCCGCGCTGCTCGAAGGAGCAAATCGTTGGCAGGTTTTTCGACACGTCCAGCTTCCGCAAATTTTTCCACAAGTCTGCGTGGCGTGGTATGTGACCTATTTATTTTGCCTGTGGGACGTGGAAACGCTTGTCCTGATTGTGCCGCCCGGAAGCGAAACGGTTTCGTTGCGTATCTTCAACTTGCTTCATTACGGACATAACTCGCAGGTCAATGCGCTTTGCGTCTTGCTTCTGGGATTGGCGATTTTGCCCTTGGTGATTTGGCAGCTTTTTCCTTCTCGATATGATCGGACTCCGGCGTAAGGCAAAATATTTATTGTGAAATCAATTTTGTTAAGCACACGCTCGCAAAGATCGGCCTCCTATCGCCGACAGCGGCGAAGTTATTTTCATCTGCCCACGAGGATTTTCCGTTCCTTGATGTTTCTCGCGGCCGTAGCGCTTTCGGGGTGCACGGATTCAAACGGAAAAAGCGGTGGAAATATTTTGCCCATTCAAAGCAAAATATTCAGCGGCGTCGAAATCATCGGCTCGCGCGGGACCGGTTTGGGTCAGTTTAACAAACCGCGCTCTCTCGCGCTCGACAAGGATGACAATTTATTTGTCGTCGATATGACCGGGCGCGTGCAGAAATTTTCCACCAATGGAGTTTTCCTCCTCAGCTGGCAGATGCCACAGACTGACCTCGGCAAGCCAAAGGGGATGTGCCGCGACGCTCACGGCAACATCGTTGTGGTCGAGCCTCACTACATGCGGGTGAATCATTTCTCGCCCGACGGAAAATTCGTGTCGCAATGGGGCTTCAAAGGAACGAACCAGGGGCAATTGATGTTCCCGCGCGCGGTCGCAGCCAATTCGCGCGGCGAATTTTTTGTCACGGAATACGGACTAGTCGAGCGGGTGCAACATTTCTCCAGCGATGGGAAAACCATTTTGAACTCGATAGGTAAACCGGGTGAAGGAGCAGGGGAATTCAATCGCGCCGAGGGGCTGGGCATTGATTTCAAGGACCAACTTTACGTGGCGGATTCCTGCAATCATCGCATCCAAATTTTTTCGCCTGAGGGAAAATTTTTGCGCAGTCATGGAAAGGCGGGATCCGGCGTGGGCGAACTGAGTTATCCCTACGATGTGCGAATTGATTCAAATGGCCTGCAATTCGTTTGTGAATTTGGAAACAGCCGCGTCCAGATCTTTGACGCAAGCGATCGTCCGGTGGAAATCCTTGGGGAAGTAGGCCTCGCTCCCGGGCAGTTCTCCAATCCCTGGAGTATCGATCTGGATTCGAAAGGGAACCTTTACGTGGCCGATGCACTGAATCATCGCGTGCAGAAATTTTTGAGGAAAAATGCGCTGTCAGCGTCCCACTGGCAGAATGCGCAACCAACAGACTTGGCTCCGGGGATTGGGCCGGAAGATTCTGCCGGGGGAACCATGGCTGCACGTTGAATGAACTTCCAATTCACCAATCCTCTTTATTTGCTGCTGCTTATTCCGGGCCTGGCCTGGGTTACCTGGCTGGCGTGGAAGTCCGATGTGCAGATCAGCGCGTGGCGGCGTTGGGTGGCATTTGTATTGCGCGTTGCCATTGTGCTCGCGCTCGTCTTAGCGATAGCCGGGCTGCAATGGAAGAAGCCACTCGAAGGAATGAACGTTTTCTTTCTGCTGGATCGCTCGGACAGCGTGCCTTCGGGGCAACAGGAAGCGGCCAAGGAAATGGTCAACAAATTCTCGGCGCAGAAGAAAATCACGGATAAAGCGGGCGTATTGGTTTTCGGGACGGACGCGGGGATCGAGTCGGCGCCCAATCCCGCCGTCAACCTGCAAAAGATTCAGGCGATCATTGGAACGGAGCGGACGGATATTGCGGGGGCGATTCGCCTTGGCACAGCCGCCTTTCCCGAAACCGGCCAGAAGCGTCTGGTTCTTTTTTCCGACGGGAATGAAAATATCGGCGACGCCTACTCGGCGATGCTCGCGGCCAAGCCGCTTGGCGTGACCCTTGATGTCATTCCGCTCGGAATCGCGCGGGCAAATGATGTCGCGGTGCAAAAGCTCGGCTTGCCGAGCACCGTAAAAAAGGGACAAGCGTTCGAGGTAAAAATTTTTGCGCAAGCCGACCAAGCCCAATCAGCCACTCTGCGCCTGTATCGCAACGAACAATTTTTGGGAGAGCAAAAGGTAGAGCTGGCAGCCGGAAAAAATTTATTCACCTTTCCCCAAACGCTGAACGAACCGGGGTTCTACAGTTACAATGTGCAGCTGGATTCGCCGGGCGATTTGTTGCCGCAAAATAATCGCGCCAGCAGTTTCGTTCACGTCCGGGGAAATCCGCGCGTCCTCGTCGTCTCAAGCGAGCCAAAGCCCGATGCGCAATTGGTGGCGGCGTTGCAATCGGCAAAGCTGGAAGTGAAGTCCGTGGATGTCAGCGGATTCCCCGCGACGCTCGCTGAAATTCAAAGCTACGACACGATTTTCCTCAGCAACGTTTCCGCCGGCGATCTGGGGACCGAGTTGATGACGCTGTTGGAAAGTTCCGTGCGGGACTTTGGCGTCGGGTTGGTCTGCATTGGCGGCGATCAAACCTACGCAGCGGGAAGTTACCGCGGCACGCCTTTGGAAGCGACTTTGCCAGTCGAGATGGAGTTGAACAGCAAGAAAGTTTTGCCGAGCGGCGCGCTTGTCCTCGTCGTGCACGCGACGGAATTTCCCAATGGAAATCAATGGGCGCGGGACATCGCTTTCGCCGCGCTGGATTCGCTGGGACCGATGGACCAGATGGGGATCGTTTTATGGGACGGAAAAAACCGGTGGCTTTTTGATTTGGCGAAAGTTGGCGACAAGAAGGAGATGGGCAAACAGATCACCGGAATGAATCCGGGCGACATGGGAGATTTTCACGGGCCGATGCAGATGGCTTACGATGCGCTGAAAAAATCCAATGCCAATTTGAAACATATGGTCGTGTTCAGCGATGGCGATCCGGCTGCGCCCAAACAACAACTCGTGCAGGACATCGTGGCCGAGAAAATCACGATCAGCACGGTGATGATCGGCGGGCATGTTTCGCCGGAAACCATGACATGGATGGCGGACCAGGGGCGCGGTCGCTTTTATGATGTGCGTTCTCCGGGACAATTGCCGCAGATTTTCATCAAGGAAGCAGCGGTGATTTTGAAATCGGCTATTTTCGAGGAACCGTTCAAGCCCCAACTCGCCAGTTCGAGCGAAATGTTGCGCGGCATTGGCGCGGCGGAATATCCCCAGCTTCGCGGTTATGTTTGCACGACGGCGAAAGCGCGGGCGGAAATTCCGCTGGTGACGGACAAAGGCGATCCGCTGCTGGCCCACTGGCAATACGGGTTGGGTCGCGCGGTGGCTTTTACCTCGGATGCGAAGGCGAAATGGGCAACGGATTGGATCGGCTGGGAAAAGTTTCGGCAATTTTGGTCGCAGGTCGCGCAATGGAGTTTGCGACGCGTGGAGAATTCGGATTTTAATACGGAGGTGTCAGTCGATAAGGGCGAAGGCAATATCAGTGTGGAAGCGATCGACGCGCAGGGGAACTTCCGCAACTTCCTCAATCTGCAAACCGTAGTCGTCAGCCCGAAGGGAGAAAGGCAAACAGTGCGGCTGGAGCAAACCGGCCCCGGCCATTATGAGGCGAAATTTCCGACAAAGGAAGTCGGCGCGTATTTGATGAACCTGATGGATTTGAAAGACGGAGAATTGCGCGGATCGCAAATTCTGGGAGCCAGCGTCAATTATTCGCCGGAGTTCAGCGCCTCGGAGCCAAACCTGAATTTGCTTCGTCGCCTGGCGGAAAGCGGCGGCGGAAAACTTCTCGAACCGGGAATCGACAACCCATTTTTGCACAATCGGCTGAAAACATTTCAGCCGCGCGATTTGTGGGAATGGCTGCTGAAGCTGGCGATTATTTTATTCCCGCTCGACGTGGCGATCCGGCGCATCCAATTGGATCGCGAGGAATGGTCGAAAGGTTGGCGGGCGATGCGGCGCTGGCTGTTGTTTTGGAAACCCGTTCCTCGACCCGCGCAGGCGGAGGAATCTTTGGCGGCGCTGTTGAGCCGGCGGGATGAGGTGCGCTCCAGAAAAACCGAGACGCGTTCGCCGGAGACTCCGGCGAATCCGGATTTGTTCCGGCCCAAAGCCCCCGTCAAAATTGAACCGGAGGGAAACCCAGCCGAACTGGTTGCGGAAACCATTCCCGAACCGGAGAAGAAACCAGCCGCGCCGGAGAACACCACGAGCCGGTTGCTGGAAGCGAAACGCCGCGCGCGAAAGAATCGGGAGTAGCCGAAATGTGCCGGTCAATTTTAAAAACCCCACCCGCGATTTACTGAATCGTTCCGTCTCGATCAAACCTGGACCATGAC
>JBDSIW010000019.1:0-12358 GCA_039917795.1 Verrucomicrobiota bacterium
CCCGGCAACAGTGGCAAAGGAAAAATTTTCGACACGCACCCGGATTGGGTCGCCACCAAAAATGACGGGACGCAAATCGATAGCAGCAGTTTTTATTGGATGACGCACGCGCGGCCTGAGGTTCAACAATTTTTAATCAATCTCGCTCGCGAAGTCGTGGCCAACTACGACCTCGATGGCATCGAGTTTGATCGCATTCGTTATTCCAGTCTGGCCTATGGTTACGATGATTTTACCAAGTCCCTTTATCAAAGTGAGAAAGGCGTTCTACCTCCCGCGCAAACCAACGACGTAGCGTGGATTCGTTGGCGCGCTGATAAATTAAATCAGTTCGTCGCCGACGCCTACGACGCGCTCAAGGCTCTCAACCCGCAGTTCCTCATCTCCAGCGCGCCGAGCGCTTACGGTTCCAGTTCCTACACCGCCTATAACAGCTTTTGCCAGGATTGGGTTTGGTGGATCAACAGCAACAAACTCGATCAGGTCGAGGTGCAATCTTATTTCAGCACCGCCAATTCCTTCAGCAACGTTTTGAATTTCATCGGCACACAAGTCCTCGATAAACAAAAAGTTTTCCCCTCCTTCGCCATCAATCCGAACAGCGTTTATCTGGATTCTGCTGAAGTCGTGAAATTTCCCGCCGTCACGCGCGCCCAAGGTTTTGGCGGCAACGCGATTTGGTATTACGTGCCGCTGACCACCTCGAATTATTTCACTGCGTTGCGCACCAATGTTTACCAGACCAACACGCCGCCGCCACAACGCGCTTCCGATTGGCGCGAGCATCGGGCGATTACTTTAATTTCCGACAGCGCCAACGCCGTTCGCACCGGCTCATGGCCGCCGAGCGCTTACGCCGGTTATTCCGGCCCTTCCTGCTACGCGCAAACCGGCGCGGGCGCGACCATTGATTATTTTTTCGACGTTCCCGTGGCCGGCAAATACGAGGTTTACGCCCACACCATTTCCGCGACGAGCCGCACCACCGCCGCCGAGCATCGCGTGTTCGATTCGATGGGAAATACGTTCACAAATTTCATCAACCAGAACGACGCCAACAACGCGGGCTGGTATAAAATCGGCGATTACCTTTTGGACGCGGGCCGCCACAATGTCGTGCAACTTTCCAATCGCGGTTTGACCGGCAACCAGCTCGTCAGCGGCGACGCCATGATGATTCTGCTCAACCGGCGGCTCTCCGCTCCCTTGAAATTAATTCCGCCCGCCCACCGCACCAACGCCGAGCCGTTTCGATTTTCGATCACCGGGGCGACCGGCCAAAAAATTAATATCGCAAGTTCCAGTAATTTTTTGAGTTGGACTTCGTTGAGCAACCTCACGCTCACCAATTCAGCGTCCGAATTCTCCGAACCTTATTCCAATGGCCCGAAAACCTTCCGTGCCCGGCTCTCGCCCTGAACTCAGTTGAGCGCATGACCAATCCCGGCGAAGCCAAGTTCTCGCAAAGCAAAATCGCTACGCCATGATCACTGATTACGATTGGTGGAAAGTGGATGAAGCGCACGTCACCGTCGAGATGGTCATCGCGAACCTGATGAAGAACGCCGCGACGGCGAGACAAATCATTGCGAGTGTGATTCCAGAAATTCCCTCGGAACCTTTCTGGCCACGCCACAAGGCGCTTAGGAACGCAATTATGACGGATAAAAACTTTGGCCCGCGAAAATTAAATCGGCGCTTGGACCGCTCCTGAAAAAATATCTTTGATTCCCTGGCAAGCCTCAACCCAATCGCTACGGGGCAACTCCAGTCGTGATGAATATCCTGGCGCCATCAGTTTCATCCCAGGTTGTGGAATAAATTTCCGCGGCCTCTCTCTGAAGTTTTCTCATCCGATGCGGCATGGAATCGCAAACTTCGCAGGGAAGCGGGTCGGCGTCCCGCAATTCGTCAGCCATTTCCCTCGGCAATCTATTCCGAAAATGTCGGCATGTTTTCATACCGCTAATCTCGTTCGGCGATGTGACGGTTTCATTCTGGTAATGTTACATTTCCGAAACAATTATTGGGCGGGGTTGCCCCGAAATTTTTCCACCCTCGCCCGTGATTGTCGGGGCGCAATTCGTGGTCACGAATGCTGTTTCGGCCATCAAACAGTATTATCGATTGAAAAAATCGTAGCTTTCTCGTGTCGATAGAATTATTCCAAACCCAATACCGATCTTCCTGCTGGAGTGATCATGGATTGATGCTACGGCGGGTCCCAGACAATTTCCACCGTCGCTTCGTCCACGCCGGGCAAGGAGAGAAATTTCGTTTGCGCATCCGCCCGATTCCAGCCCGCGACCGCCCCCGCCAATACAAACCGGTGTGGACAAGGGGAAAATGAAGAGTTACGGTCAAAACCATGAACCGAGATTGGCGAGAATTCGGTCGCTTAATGTAGAGGTTAGGTGCCAGAACAGTATGCGTAACAAACGAACACTTCTCATCGTTGTTCCATGCGCTCTTGCCGCTCTTGTTTGGATCGTTTGTCCGGCGGACTATGATCACTCGAAACCTACACGACTAGGAACAGTGAGCATTCCAGATATGCAGATTGCGGTATCCCTCTACTGTAAGTCACAACCGAGAGCTGGTGTGATTGCCCCCTATGAAGGTGAATACTGGATGCTTGAGATTGCCGAACTTGGTAAGCCGCCTCTCTTTTACGACCTACCCGATACCATTCCAGCAGACACCTGTCATTTTGAGGTTTTCTGGTATCCAACGAATCGGCTGCTGCGGTTTCATGACTCAGGCCTGACCTTCGGAGCCCAGTTTAGATCGGAGAGTGTCCTCAATCTGGAAAAGCGCACGTTGTATTCTGTGGTTCGCCATAAGGATGGCGTGTATCTCGCGAAGCTATCCGCCGCACTATCCAAACTCATCTTCCCGAAGCGTGGCGAGAAATCTCGAGTCTTAAGCACCAGTTCTATTGCCACTTCCACTGGCCACCCAGACCCGGTCGTCGTGATTATGATCGGGAATGAGGTAGCTGAGCCCGTTGATGCCTCTTGGACTAAAGACGGCGGCTTACTTGTCGGGACCATTGCTCCAAAGCAATCACGATGAGCAAAGCATGTTTTTATTCCAACCCAAGAATTCCACGCCCAGCCGGAGTGATCATCGATTGATGCCACGGCGGATCCCAAACAATTTCCACAGTCGCTTCGTCCACGCCGGGCAATGAGAGAAGTTTCGTCTGCGCGTCGCCCGCGATGACGCCGCCCATGCCGCAACCGGGCGCGGTCAAAGTCATTTTCACAAGCACCTGGCTGTTTCCCCCCGGCAACGGCTCGATCACCATGTCGTAAACCAGCCCGAGATCGACGATGTTCACCGGGATTTCCGGATCGTAACACGTGCGCAAAGTTTCCCAGACTTCCTTTTCATCGACGGGTCCGGTGGACTTTGGTTTTTCCAAAACCGCTTCGCCCAATGTGCCGGTGGATTCATTGATGCCCAGCGCGTCGGCATCTTTCGTCGCGATGCGGAACAAGCCGCCTTGCGCGTGAACGGTGTAAGTGCCACCTAAAGTCTGCGTGATGTCCACCGGCGTTCCAGCGGGAAGCGTGACCGCCGTGCCAACGGGAATCTGGACCGCTTCGCAATCCCGTTTCAATTCCACCGAAGTAATATTTTGCATAAAAGTATGGCCAACTTAAACACCAAGCGCCTTTCCGCCAAATTCTTTATCACGCCGGTCGGGCTTTGTCTTTGATTGCAAACGGCACACCGAACTCTAGGTTTTCGACGTGGAAAACAATTGGCCCATGGTGACGGTGATTATTCCGGCCCACCCAGACGGTTCGGAAGTCAAAGCAGCTACCGTGGCCCGGCGATTGGATTATCCGTTTGGGAAATTGGAAATTATCATCGCGCGAGGGCGGCAACCTTCCGTCCAACGCAATGCCGCCCTCAGAGTGGCTCGCGGAGAAATCATCTACTTCCTCGACGACGATTCCCTTCCTTGCCCTGGCAATTTGCAGCGCAGCATTCCGCTTTTTTCGCAACCGGACGTAATGATGGTCGGCGGTCCCAACCTTTGCCCGGAGGACGCGCCGGCACTGGAGCAAACCTTCGCGTTGACCATGGGAAGCTGGCTGGCTTTTGGCCCGAGCCGCGCGCGATATCGCGGCATCGGCACAACCCGCACTTCCAGCGAAAAGGAATTGATTCTCTGCAATCTCGTGGCGCGGCGCGACGCATTGCTGGAACTCGGTGGCTTCGATGAAAAGCTTTATCCAAACGAAGAGAATGCGCTGATGGACAATTTGCAGAAGCGCGGCGGTCAATTGATCTACGACCCGGAATTAATCGTGCATCGCCGTCCGCGGCCGGGTTGGAAAGCTTTCACCAAAATGCTTTTGAATTACGGACGCGGACGGGCGGAACAGTTCCGAATGCATCCCACCCCGGGTTCAGCCTTGAATTTTGTGCCGCCGCTTTTCTGCGTTTATTTATTAGCCGCCGGGTTTTTGCCGCGGATTTTTCAGTTTCCGCTCCTCCTTTACGCGCTCGCTGTTTTGGCGCAAGCGGCCGGGTTGCTTCCATTGGCCAAATGGATCTGGCTCCCGCGTTTGATGCTGCTGATTTTCTTGAGCCACATTTTCTACGGCCTCGGTTTCTGGCTCGGGCTGATCACCCGCCTGAAGAAGCCGACGTCGAAAATTGCGGGAGAAGTGACGTTGGAAAATTTCCAGTAAAGATCTGGGGCCTTTTTTGAATCAATCTTCGATTCAGTTGGCAGGATTTTGATTTCGTGAGTTTAAATTGCTTTCGCCACGTGTAATCTTTTCTTCGTGGAAAGTGCAGCAACTCCATTCAAAGGCCGCGGTGCCGCGAGCAATCCCGCCAACCGGTTCGAGCAAATTTATTTGGAGCGTGACGCGGAATGGAATCCCGATGAAGACCCCGCACCACGCACTCTTTTTCTCCGCGACAATTCGCAGACGGCGATCAATTACAACAAAAGTCCCGATGTCGGTTTTGAGGCGAGCATTAATCCCTATCGCGGCTGTGAACATGGCTGCGTTTATTGTTTCGCCCGGCCCACGCACGAATACCTCGGCTTTTCCTCCGGCTTGGATTTCGAAACGAAAATCATGGTGAAAGAGGATTTGCCGGAGTTGTTGCGAAAGGAACTGTCCGCTCGTCGATGGAAACCGCAAGTCATCGCGATGTGCGGCGTGACGGATTGCTACCAACCGATCGAGCGCAAGCTGAGACTCACCCGCCGCTGCCTGGAAGTGCTGACCGAGTTCCGTAATCCCGTTTGCGTTATCACCAAAAACTTTTTGGTGACGCGCGATGTGGATTTGTATCGCCAACTTGCCGAGCACAACGCCGCAGTGGTCAACGTTTCCATCACGACACTCGATGAAAAATTGACGCCGAAACTCGAACCGCGCGCTTCGCTCCCGAGGCATCGGCTGGCTGCGGTGAAGCTTTTGAGCGACGCGGACGTCCCGGTGAATGTGATGATTGCGCCCGTAATCCCGGGCCTGACCGATCACGAAATGCCGTCCATTATTCAGGCAGCGCGCGAGGCGGGCGCAAGATCCGTCAGCTACACTCCATTGCGTTTGCCATTTAGCGTTGCGCCCTTGTTCGAGGAGTGGCTGTCGATGCATTTTCCCGACCGGAAGGAAAAGGTTTTAAACCGCATTCGAGCGATGCGGGGCGGCAAATTGAATGACCCGAATTTCGGCTCGCGAATGCGCGGCGAAGGAATTTTCGCAGAGCAAATGAACCAGATATTCCACGTCAGCAGCCGGAAAGCGGGTTTTGATCAAGGTAGTTATCCGTCTCTTTCGGCGGCGGCGTTTCGCGTGCCGGGAAACGCGCAGCTTTCACTCCTTTGAGTTGCACTTTGGAGATTGCTTTTGCCGCACTGACGGGCAAGTTGGCCACGCAGTATGAACGAACAAGTTGGAGAATCTCAACCGGCACCGCTTGCGCCCCGGCCAAATCGTCGGCCTCCCCGACCGCGGCGACGCGGAGGTCAGCGTCGTCCGCCTGAGCAACGCGCGCCAAGCCCAACTGCTTCGTCCGACAGCCTGGACCAGACTGATTCCAGACCGCCCGGCGAATCACCCGTTCGAGAACAGCCTTACCGAAGGGAAAGCCCGCAGCCACAACGCCAGTATCCGCAGCAGCAATCTAAACCTGCTGGTTCGCCCATCGGCGAAGCCGTCGCGCAGGTCGAGGAGATTATCAAGACTTTGAAAGACTCGCTGCGCGACCTGGAGGAGGTTCTAGAAGCATTGGACGACGCCCAGCGCCAGCAAATCGGCGACGAGAAAGAAATCGAGTCACTGCGGCGGTCCCTTTCCGTCCTGCAACGGGAACGCTATTCGCCGCCTCGCGATCAGCCACGAAATCGCCCGGAGGAATCCCGCCCGCCCGCCGACCAGCCGGATTAAATGGAACTCGCCACTCAGTCCGTTCGGATTGATAAATGGCTTTGGGCAGTGCGACTTTTTAAATCCCGCAGCAGCGCGAGCGACGCTTGCGCCACCGGCAAAGTCCTGGTCAATGGCCTTCCCGCCAAAGCGTCGCGCAATGTCAAACCGGGCGACTGCATCACTGCAGCCGTCGGCGAAATCCTTCGCACCCTCAAAGTAATTGCCCCATTGGAGAAACGCATCGGCGCAAAACTCGTGGCTGATTATTTTGAGGATCAGACTCCCGCTGCAGAGTTGGCGAAACCGAAGGAGAAAAACTTTCAACCATTCGTTTTCCGCCCGAAAGGAAGTGGCCGCCCTACAAAAAAAGACCGGAGGAACATCCAGGATTTTCTGGGATAGATTTATGATTCCCCCTTGGAATAACCACCTGGGGAAAAGGCGACGACAGTTCTGCGTCACTCTGGTCGCTGAAAAGGTCGTGCCTGGGTGACGCAAGCTTCCTGCTTAAATATCGACCTGAAGCCGTAAAAGAAATGAGAGCCGTTGTTCAGCGAGTTTCGCAAGCGAGTGTGACGATTGCGGAAATCGTCAAAAGCTCGATCCAAGGGGGAATGCTTGTGTTACTCGCGATTGAGGAAACGGACAACGCGGAAGACATCGAATGGCTGGCCGGAAAAATTGTGTGGCTGAGGATTTTCGACGACGCCTCCGGTGTGATGAATTGGTCCCTGCGCGAAAGCGGCGGTGAACTTCTGCTCGTCAGCCAATTCACGCTTTACGCCAGCACCAAAAAAGGGAATCGCCCCTCCTACGTCAGATCGGCGCGGCCCGAAATTGCGCTGCCGATTTATGAAAAATTCCTCGCTCAAATCGCGCTCGAAATGGGAAAGCCCATTCACACCGGCGAGTTTGGTGCGAATATGAAAATCAACCTGGTAAACGACGGGCCGATCACACTCATGATCGATTCCAAAATCCGGGAGTGATTAAACGGAGTTGCGGGGGTGACGGAGCAATTCCAAAAATTCGCCACGGGTGCGGGCATCGTCACGAAAGCAGCCGAGCATTGCGGAGGTGATGGCATAAGAATTTTGTTTCTCCACGCCTCGCATCATCATGCACAGATGCTGCGCTTCGATCACGACGCCCGCGCCTTGGGCTCTGGTTAACTCCAGAATGGTCCGGGCGATTTCGTGGGTCATACGTTCCTGAACCTGGAGACGGCGCGCAAACACTTCCACCAATCGGGGAAGTTTGGAGAGGCCGATGACTTTTTTTCCGGGTAAATAAGCGATGTGGCATTTCCCAAAAAAAGGCAGCATGTGATGTTCGCAAAGGCTGTAAAAATCAATGTCCTTGACGATGACCATTTCGTCGGATCTCACGTCGAAAAGCGCGTCATTCAGAACGGTTTTCGGATCGGTCTTGTAGCCTTGAGTGAGAAACTTCAGCGATTTGGCGACGCGATCCGGCGTCCCCTTTAATCCATCGCGGTCGGGATCCTCGCCGAGCAACTCAAGTTGCTTCTTCACCAGTTGCGCTATTTCCCCTATCTGCTTTTTCATCGGCCAAAGATGACGCAAGGGCCATTCTCCGTCCAGCCTTTCGGCTCAAGAGCACAATGTCGACATTTTGAAACGATCGAATCGCCTTTATCGCGATTGAACCAGAACCCGAAAGGCGCGCCCTAAATGTTCCGGGTGCGTCAGAGTTTGAAATTGGCGGCGGCGGGCCGGGTTCCATTCGCCAAATTTTTCGGGCACCGACCAGGTTTGTTTGGACGCATCCGTCAAAAACTTTGCCTGCGAGTCCATCGTTTCAGTTATTAAGCCGGCGCGTTCACCGGCACTCTTGATTTCGGAAAAATTAACGTGAGCGGTGAGATCCTGCTCGCCCGGGCGTTGCAGCAGTTCGCTATGAGCGTGATGCTTGTAAAATGCCCGGAGTGTTCCGTGGCTTCGTTCGGGAAGAAAGAATTCCTCAGCGCAAAGTCCATAATCAAAGGCGACGATTTTTCCCCGCTCCAAATGACGGGCCGCTTCCGTCCACCAGCGCACCGCCGCTGGACAAATCTCAGTCGAGAATTGATGGAACAAAACTTCGGCCAGTTCGGGCGCGAGCGTTGGGAATGAAATTTCCGAGCGTTGAAAATCCGGCAATTTTTTCCAGACAAATTCCTCGTTCTCCAGGCCGACTCCCCATTCAAACCAATTTTTGGAATTCGCGTCCCATTTTACGCAATGCGTCGGCATGGCATCCAGCAACTCGTTGGAAAAAATAATTCGATACGCCGGTGCATTATTTTCAGACAAGCCCGCCAGGTTTGGCGTCCATCTTACATTTCCAAACTCTTTAAGTTTGCCGGTCTGCGAGGCGCGGCGCACCACGGAGGGTTCAACGATCCAATATTCCATCCGCGAATAAATTTCCGGCAAAGAGGTTCGAAACCAATGCAAAATATCCGCAGCGAGCTTCCCGTCGTGCGCGCCGGCTTCGACGAGTTGGAGAGTCCCGGGATCGTGGTCAGCCGCAGAAAACCACTGCGCAAACTGGAACGCCAGCAATTCTCCGAACAGCGTTCCCACGCTCGCGCTCGTGTAAAAATCTCCGCCCGAACCGATGAATCGAGGTCTTTCGTAGTAGCCCTCTCCGGGAGAATAAAGCGCGAGTTCCATGAACCGGGCAAATGAGATGGCGCCATTAGCCTCAATTTCCATTCGCATTGTTGAAATCATCGCCGACATTGTTTTTCAGTGTTGAGACAGGTTGGTCGTAAAGCTGCTTTATTCCGCTAACTTTGTATGGCAAAAATTGACGCGTTTTTTAATTTGATGTTTGAGCAAAAGGCCTCGGATCTCCACCTCTCCACCGGCAATCCTCCCATCCTCCGGATCAACGGCGAGATGCAGCGGGTGGACTACCCCCCCCTCGAAGGCGATGAACTCAAAGCCATGCTCTATGAAATCACGCCGGAGTATAAAATCAAAATCTTCGAAGAAACCGGCGATGTCGATTTTGGCTACGAAATTCCCGCAGTGTCCCGTTTCCGTGCAAACTTTTTCAACCAGAAATATGGAATTGCCGCTGTCTTCCGCCAAATCCCGTCCAAGGTTCTTTCGTTTGAGGATTTCGAAAAATTTGACGCTCCCTTGCCGGCTGTGCTGAAAAAGTTCTGCATGTTGCACAAGGGCTTGGTGGTGGTAACTGGCCCCACGGGTTCGGGCAAATCCACGACGCTTGCCGCAATGGTCGATTACTGCAACAAGAACCGAAAGGATCACATCATCACTGTGGAAGATCCGATCGAGTTCGTTCACGAAAGCAAAAGTTGCCTGGTCAACCATCGCGAGGTCGGCATTCACACAAAATCCTTTGCTGCGGCGCTGAAAGGGGCTTTGCGCGAAGACCCGGATATTGTCCTGGTCGGAGAGTTGCGCGACTTAGAAACGATCGAACTGGCCCTGACAGCCGCGAGCACCGGCCATCTCGTTTTTGGAACGTTGCACACGCCCAGCGCCTCGAAAACGGTGGATCGTATCATAGACGTTTTCCCGGGTGAACAGCAGAACAAGATTCGCGCGACGCTTTCAGAAGCGCTGAAAGGCGTTGTCGCCCAGAATCTTTTCAAGCACATTGACAAAAAAGGGCGCGTTGCGGCACTGGAGATCCTGGTCTTCACCACCGCCGTGGCCAACCTTGTGCGGGAAGGAAAAACTCACCAGATTCCAGGCATGATTCAGGTGGGCAAACGCTGGGGCAATACGCCCTTGGATGATTCCATCATGGAACATCTGCGCATGAAGCGGATTTCCCCGGACGAGGCGTACGACAAATGTATCGACAAAAAGAAATTTCGCCCATTTATGGCTCATCCTCCGGAGGACGACGAAACCTAAGCAAAGAAAATTTTTCTCATGCGTCGCGTAGAACTTGATCAAATCCTGGCCATGATGCTGGACCCGAGGCCGCTGCTGAATCCAACGGCGGCCCCGCATAACCAGCGCGATGTCTCAGACTTAAATTTCACAGTCGAGAAACCTTTCCAGGTGGAACAAAGCGGGCAGTTGATCGCTGTGGCGACCGATCCGACCATCACGAAGCTGACCCCCTTCCAAACCGAGATGATCGCCCTGAACCTGATTGGTGGAAGTCTGCGGTTGACTGAGGATTTGCTCAGGACTGGTTCGTGCGACTCATCGTATGCTTTGAGCGACCTGGCGCGTTTCCGTGTAAATATTTTTTCCCAACGCGGCAACTATTCGATCGTAATGCGGAAGTTGAACACGGAAATCCCGACTCTCAAGGATTTGAAGTTGCCCAGCATTTTCGGGAATGTTGCCAAGGAGAAAACCGGCTTGGTCCTGGTGACTGGCGCGACCGGTTCCGGCAAATCTACCACGCTCGCGGCGTTGCTGAACGAAATCAACGAAACGAAATCAGTCCACATCATCACCTTGGAAGACCCGGTTGAGTTCGTTCATCCGCAAAAAAAGGCCACGTTCAACCAGCGGGAAATGGGGACGGACTTCAGCACTTTCGCCAGCGGTTTGCGCGCGGCGTTACGGCAAGCTCCCAAGGTGATTCTGGTCGGAGAAATGCGCGACCGGGAAACCGTGGAAATCGGGTTGAGCGCCGCGGAAACAGGCCACCTCGTCGTGAGCACGTTGCACACGATCGATGCCGGCCAGACGATTAATCGTATTCTCGGCATGTTCGAATCCGACGAGCAGGAGCAAATTAGGCTGCGGCTGGCGGACACTTTGCGCTGGGTGGTCAGCCAGCGGCTGGCGCCTAAAGTGGGAGGAGGCCGCCACGCCCTGTTGGAAATCATGGGAGCAAACCTCCGCACCAAAGAAAGCATTGTTCAGGGTGAGGCCGAGGGCCGAAGCTTTTACGAAATCATTGAAGCCAGTTATCCGTTCGACTGGCGCACCTTCGATCAGGCCTGCCTCGATGCATTCGAGGAAGGACTCATCACCGAGGAGACCGCGCTGCATTATTGCAGCAAACGCGGCCCCGTCACGCGGGGCATCGATAACATCCGGAAAGATCGCGGCGAATCGACCACCACCGTCCCCGATCTCCGGATGAAAACCCAAGAGAGCTCGCGCTCGGCCGTGCCGTTGCCTGCGACTCTGAAATTTAAATAGGAACCATTATGGCGGATCGTTTTGATTTCGTTAGTGCCACCGATAAACCGGCCTTGCTCGCGCTGACCAAGCCGGAGTGGATCACCATTGTCCAGACCGCCCTCTCCGAGCTTGGCTACAAGGTCCAAAAGATCGGGACGCACCTGGAATTTCCGAACCGTTTTGCCCAGGTTCCATATCAGATTGTCGTCATTGAAGACCAGTTCGCCGACACGCCGCCTACCGAGAATCTGACTTTGCAAACGGTCCAGGCCCTACCCATGAACCAGCGGCGTCACTCCACCATTATTTTAATCGGCGAATCCTACGAAACTTTGAATGCGCTCCAGGCGTTTCAAATGAGCGTCCATGCGGTGATCAATTTCTCGGAAATGGCGTTGTTTCGCCAACTCGTGAAAAAGGTGATCAGCGAAAACGAATTGTTCTTCACCAATTATCGCGAAATCAGCCAGCGCGTTTCGCAGGGAAAATAATCACCGCCAATTCCTGCCGCTCCTTGTAGGGTGGGACCATGTCACGACTCGATCAGGCGCTCGTCGAGCGCGGGCTCTGCGAGAGCCGGGAAAAATCCAAGCGAGCCATTCTCGCCGGACAAGTGCGAATCAACGAGCAACTCGCCCACAAGGCGAGCGATACCGTTCGTCCGCCCGATGTGCTGAGCCTGGCCACCCCGGAAAAATATGTCAGCCGCGGTGGCCACAAGCTCGATCACGCCCTTTCCCATTTTCAGATCGGCGTCTCGGGCCAAACCGCGATCGACCTGGGAGCCTCCACGGGTGGGTTTACCGATTGCCT
>JBDSIW010000020.1:0-7284 GCA_039917795.1 Verrucomicrobiota bacterium
CAGAGCCGCCCGATGAAGTGCTGTAAACCAACGTGGCTGTGGCTGTCGTGCCAGCGGGAATGGTGTTGTTTGTCAAAGTTGCCGTCGTGGTGGTGCCTGATTTCACAACGCTGGCGGTCCCGACTCCGTTTAATTTCAGACTCACCGAGCCGGGAGTGATCATGCCGGCGCTGCCATCTTCCAGCTTGGCGATAATCAATCGCGGGTCACCTCCGCCTCCTGCGTTCGGTGAAACCCATCGCACATACGGTTGCGTCAAAGCTGCCGTGTCGCTGTAGGAAATTATTTTCGCCGCATTATTGCGATCATTGACCAGAATTTTTTGGCCAGTGGCAAAATCAATTAAATAAAATTCCAGCAACGCGCCGCCTGTGTTCTCGCCCCACGCAAGGCGAACCGGATATTTGCCCGCGTTGGTCACGACAATATTGATAGGCGACGTGTCGCTCGCGGCCGGTGAACTAGACATTACCATGGCTTTGAATATGTCGCGCGGTTCAGATCCAAAACTAAGCTTGAACCCATCGTCATGATTCACACCCAATTGATACGAGCCAGCGGGCAGATCCAAAATGGCGAGGATTTCGGCGGCGATAAAATCGGTGTTCCCATTCGGATCAATGCCCGGGATAGGATCGTCGGCCACATTTGAAGGGGGCAGCGCATTCACATTGAAAAAGCCGCTTGGCACTCCAAACGCCTGGTTCTGCTCCCAATTGATGACCTCGTTGGTGAAGGCGCTTACCGAATTAATACTGGCGTAAGGCGTGCCGGTGGCCGGGTCAACCAAGCCGTCGGCCAATTGACTCTCGATGCCCACGAGGTTTGTCGCGCTGGGAAATCGGGGAACCGGCAACTGGTGAATCCGCCCGGCAAAACCGCTCAGGTTGGTATTAACTGCTCCGGGCGATTGCTGCGATGCGCTCAGGATGGTGTAGGCCGAAACGGTGAAAACATTCGTCGTATTCACCGCACCATTGAACGTCGTGCCCGAGAAATGGATGACGTTGGTATGTACGGAGCCCGGCGCAAGTAATAAGCTCGGGCTCTGGTAGCCGACAATGGTTGTTCCAGTGCCGCCGCCCGGATTCCCGGTTTGAGTAATCGTGGGAGTAACTGCCGTTCCGTCCAACGTGGCGGTGATGGTGTTCGTAGCGGGCGTGGCAAAACCTGAATCGACAATGCTGAAACGAAAGCCGCTGGCATTGCCTACGGATGGACCCACAACTGGGGCTGTGGACGGAATCGTGACGATGCGAATGTTGTCGATATCCTGTTCCTGATAAGAGCCACCGGTTCGGCCCGAGAAGATCAATCGTCCCGCGCTCGGCGTGTAGGCCGTGACCAGGTTCGAGAGCAGCGTCACACCTTTGTAACTGACGCTCAGCGTCCCGTTCACCTTTAAATCCACGGAGAGTGGCTGCCAGCAGAGGTCGGCGACATTGGTCGTGTTGGTCCCGGTTTGGAGCGACAGAATATTAGCGCAACCACCGTTGAGAACACCCATCGGAACATTGGTGATCACGTTGTTGTCCACTTTGACCGTCAAGCCCACCGGGTCGCTCGCAGAATTGGCAAAAGCATCGAAACTAACCACCAACCCACTCGTGGTTCCCTCTTCCTGCCCGTTCGAAGGATTTCCACCCGGGCCGCTGCCAAAGACATCACTGTCGATTGCCGGATCGGTGCTCCTCGCGAAATTGATGCTGAAGCCGTCGGCGGGTGTCGAGTTGCCCGCCCCAATCCGGACATCACAGGAAAAAGTAAATCCCGCTATGACCAGTCCGTTATCGAAATCGTCAAAAACAATTGTGGAGCGCATTCCGTGCGCGGTGAGGTCCGGCGTGGTTTGAGTGATGGCCACGTAACCATTGGTGCCCTGGTCCACGACCCCGGTTTCCAAGGTGCTGCCGCCACTCGAAATCCATTCCCCTGGCAAATTGCCCGGCACTCCACCATCGGCGCCCCGGCGAATCGTCAGAATTCCCGATGGATCGGAACCAAAGTTAAAGAGATTGGTGCTGGCGGAGCTACCGCCGCAGGAAAGTGCGAAGACGGCAGTCATCCCGGCAAAACGTTTGAGCAGAATCGATTTTTTCATAAATAGAATTGAGCAACGTTCCCAATCCAGCCCGCGTTCACAACGAGAACGCGCAGACTCTTCTCCGGCTTAGTGCGTAAGGCTTTATCGAGAATCGTCAAAAATGAAAATCGAATTGGGAAACGCAGTGAAATAAATAGCGGCCAGCGGTTCGTTGCAATTAAATTCCTTCCAAATTTGGTTCTCTTGGTTTCATAGGGCCAACATTTCCTTTGATCTTCAACCGGCGAATCGAGGATTTTCCCCCAGTCAGAAAACAGGCGGAACGGCATTGAAATCACTTCGCCCGCCGCTATTTTAAAGCCTCAAAATAATTTGGAAATTCAAAGGGATTATATGAAAAAACTTCAACTTTCGGTGGCATTTCTGGTGTTCGTTTCACTCGTGGGATGCACGACGGTCAGTGAAACCGGGCGAAAACAATTCAACATCGTTTCTGGTGACCAGGAAATGAAACTTGGGTTGACCAGTTTCGATCAAATGAAAAAGGAAGTGCCGGTGAGCAAGGACGCTGCCGCCAACGCTTTGGTGCAAAGGGTCGGTCAAAAAATCGCGGCTGTCGCCGAATTGACCGGCGCCCAATGGGAATTCGTCGTCTTCGAAAGCAAAGAGGCCAACGCGTTCTGCCTGCCCGGAGGAAAAGTCGGCGTCTATACGGGAATTCTTCCCATTACCAAGGACGAGGCCGGGCTGGCCACTGTCATTGGACACGAAGTTGCCCACGCGGTGGCTCATCACGGCGCGGAGCGGATGAGCCAGGCCAAAGTGGTGCAAGGTGGAGAAAAAATCGTCGGCGCGCTTTCAGCGAACGCCACACCGATTACCCAGCAAGCGGTTGGACTCGCCTATGGCTTAACCTCTCAAGTCGGGGTATTACTTCCCTTCAGTCGCGCCCAGGAATCGGAAGCCGACCACATCGGCCTGAAATACATGGCGCGCGCAGGATACGATCCGTCCGCAGCAGTTGAATTCTGGCAGCGTTTCTCCGAGTTTTCCGGCAAGGCTGGCGGCAGTTCTATGCCCGCGCTTTTGCGGACCCATCCAGTGGACAGCAAGCGCATTGAAGACTTGAAGAAATGGCTTCCGGAAGCGCAAGCCGAACTGGGCGGGAAGACCACGGGTGCCAAAGGATCGGACGTCATCGGGAAATAATTTAGAGAGAGCAAAACGGAAGAGGTTCAATTCCTTCGGAAAATTTCGGGTGCATTCCGGCTCCTTCGTGGCTAAAGAGATGGCGCTATGAGCCAACTCGCTAATCAAATCGCCGTCGTCACAGGAGCAGGCCGCGGCATCGGACGCGCCATCGCCTTAAAATTCGCTGCGGAAGGCGCCGATGTGGTGTGTGTCTCTCGCACCGAAGGAAACTCCGAAAAAGTCGCGGGAGAAATCCGCTCCCTTGGTCGGAAATCCTGGGCCTACGCCGTCGACGTTGCTGATTCATTGGCCGTCGCGGGGACCGTGGAAAAAATTTTAAACGAAGCGGGTCGCGTGGATATTTTGGTGAACAACGCGGGTGTGACGCGAGACGGATTGCTCATGCGCATGGCGGAAGCGGATTGGGATGCAGTTCTGAATACAAACTTGAGAGGCGCATTTAGTTTCACGAAAGGGTTCACGAGAGGTTTTTTGAAGCAGCGGTCGGGACGCATTATCAACGTGGCCTCCGTGATCGGCCTGATCGGCAACGCGGGGCAATGCAATTATTCCGCAAGCAAAGCCGGCTTGATTGGATTCACCAAGTCGATTGCGCGTGAACTCGGTTCGCGCGGCATCACGGCCAACGCGCTGGCTCCAGGATTTATTGAAACAGACATGACGGCCAGTTTGACCGCGGAAGTGCGCGCGGAGCTTTTGAAAAAAATCCCGCTGGGGTCTTTGGGTCAGGCCGAGGATATCGCGGCGGCCGCCTTGTTTTTGGCAGGCCCGTCCGCGCGATATATCACTGGCCAGGTGTTGACCGTGGATGGCGGCATGGTGATGTGAGCGGGCCCTCGGATTGTGCTATGCTGGTCGTCGAGCGAAATTCATACTCGACGAACAGACGGCAGCCGATAGACAATGTCCCGTCGCGAAATTGCGGCGGTTACCAAAAAAATAGCGAAAATTTTCGTCGGGCAATCAGGACTTGACGCCTCAAAAGGCGTGGGGCATTAGACACAAACCAAATTAACACGGAGAAAACCATGGCTGATAAATCAATCGAACAAAGAGTCAAAGATATCATCGTTGAGCAATTGGGCGTCAACGCTGACCAAGTCACCCCGGAAGCGAAATTTATCGAAGATCTGGGAGCCGATTCGCTCGATACCGTTGAACTCGTGATGGCGCTGGAAGAGGAATTTGGCAATGAAATCCCGGACGAACAGGCTGAAAAATTACAGAGTGTGGGTGATGTAATCAAATACATCGAAGACACGCAGAAAAAATAATCCCAGCTAGAAATCTGTGGGCAGCCTGGGTTCCGTCCAAGCTGCCCTTTTTTAATTTATGGCGAGCAATTGGACTGAAAAACGCGTAGTCATTACCGGCCTGGGTGCAGTTACCCCGCTGGGAAACGATCTGGAAAGCTCCTGGAAAAATCTGTTGGCCGGATCGTGTGGGATAAAAAAAATCACGCACTTTGACCCGTCCGGTTTCGATTGCCAGATCGCAGCAGAAGTCAAAAACTTCGACCCCACTTCCGCGTTCCCTTCGCCAAAGGAAATTCGCCGCACGGATCGTTACGCCCAGTTTGGAATTTACGCAGCGCACCAGGCTTTGGTGGATTCGGGAATTGACCTGGAAAAAATAAACCGGGATGAGACTGGTGTTTTCATCGGCTCGGGCATTGGTGGCCTTTACACAACGGAAGAACAGCACAAAATTTTTCTCGCCAAGGGGCCCGGACGCCTCTCGCCGTTCATGATTCCAATGCTCATTCTGAACATGGCTTCAGGACTTTTCTCGATGTACTACAAACTGCGCGGCCCAAATGTCGCGACCTGTTCCGCTTGCGCCACATCCACCCACGCCATTGGGGAAGCCTGGCGCACCTTGAAAATGGGGGACGCGCAAATCATGTTCGCCGGCGGAACGGAGGCGACCATTGTGCCCTTGGGAATTGGCGGTTTTTGCGCGATGCGAGCCATGAGCACCCGGAACGATCAACCGCAAAAAGCTTCGCGACCTTTCGATGTGGATCGCGACGGTTTTGTCATGGGTGAAGGCGCTGGCGTGCTCGTTTTGGAAGAACTGGAACACGCCAAGGCGCGTGGCGCTAAGATTTATTGCGAATTGGTTGGATATGGAAATACTGCGGACGCCAATCACATGACTGCACCTGCACCTGAAGGCGAAGGCGCAGCGCGTTGTATGAAAATGGCGTTGCGCAATGCGGGACTAAAACCCTCCGACATTTCCTATATCAACGCTCATGGCACCTCCACGCCGCAGGGCGATGTTTGCGAGACGCAGGCGATAAAATCCGTTTTCGGCGAGCACGCGAAGAAACTTTCGGTCAGTTCTACGAAAGGCGCTACCGGCCACATGCTCGGCGCTGCAGGGGCGGTTGAAATGACGATCTGCGTCAAGGCGCTGCAGGAAGATGTGGTTCCACCGACCATCAATTTGGAAAACCCCGATCCGCAGTGCGACCTGGATTACGTGCCCCATCACTCGCGCGGGATGAAGGTAAGCGCCGTGGTCAACAATTCATTCGGGTTCGGCGGGCACAATGCGACGTTGATCGCAAAGAAATTTGTCGGTTAGCCGCCACGCTGTCGGATTCGAAGTTCTCTCGGAAAACTTACGCCGCTTTCTCGTCTTCTTTTTCAGCCAACGCTTCCGCCAAATCCTGTTCGTGTTTTATTCGGGCAGCGTCGACGTCGTACTTATCATTGTCACGATGATCGTTATTCAGCGGAGAAATATCACGGAGTCGCTTGATGATGGGCGGCAGATGTTTCAAAAGGTAATCCACATCTTCGTCAGTGTTGTAAATCCCCAGGCTGAACCGAACGCAACCGCGCGCGCGCATCGGGCTCAAACCCATCGCCATTAAAACATGCGACGGATCCAGCGAGCCTGTTGTGCAGGCAGAACCGCTCGAAGCGCAAATGCCCATTCCATCGAGCAAGAGCAAAATGGCCTCAGCCTCGACAAATTCAAAAGCGATATTGGTGGTATTTGGCAACCGAGCTTCTTTAGCGCCGTTCCGGATAGTGTTGGGTATGGTGGCTAGAATTGTATTCTCCAAGCGATCGCGCAACGCACGCACTCGCGTATTTTCTTCGCCAAGCTTTTCCATCGCCAATTCTGCGGCGCGGCCAAAGGCAACGATGTTAGCCACATTCTCGGTTCCACCGCGTTTTCCACGCTCCTGATGCCCGCCAATGACGTAAGGTTGATATTTCGTGCGCTTCTTGACGTAGAGCATCCCAATTCCTTTGGGTGCATGCAATTTGTGCGCGGAGAGGGAAAGGAAATCGCAACCCAGGTTTTTGACATCCAGCTTGAGTTTGCCCGGCGTTTGGACGGCGTCGGTGTGGAACAAAACGCCTTTGCTCCGGCAAATGGCCGCAATTTCCTCGATGGAAAAGATCACGCCGGTTTCATTGTTTGCATACATCACCGAAACGATCGCCGTATCTGGGCGAATGGATTTTTCAACAAGGTGTAAATCCAGAGATCCATCCGGCTCGACGGGGAGAACGGTGACTTCAAATCCTTGTTTCAATAAATATTCTCCGAAATTTATGTTCGCAGAATGTTCAACGGCGGTCGTGACGACGTGGCGTTTCTTCGGATTGGTGATGAGCGCGCTATGAATTGCGGAATTGTTGCTCTCGGTTCCGCAACTGGTAAAAACAATCTCTTTTGGATCCGCGTTGATCAGCAAAGCCACTTTTTCCCGAGCTGCCTCGATGTGCGCGCCCACTTGCGATCCGAAATGATAAGCGCTGGAAGGGTTTCCCCAAAATTCATTCAAAAACGGGACCATGGCCTCGACAACCTCGGGCGCAATACGCGTAGTCGCGTTGTTGTCGAAATAATACACTTTTCGCTGATTCATAAAGCAACCCACTCTAAACGCTGGGGTCGGTTGCGCAAGACGCATTAAAGATTCTGTGGTGGTGCGTACAAACCTTTCGATTTTTGTGCGATCAAACCTTCCGTGGAGATTCAGGCGGGGCAATGGAGCAGAA
>JBDSIW010000021.1:0-6209 GCA_039917795.1 Verrucomicrobiota bacterium
GTCAGCGGACGGAAGCTCGACGACGACATCAACGTGCTGCTGCGTTTTGAAGGCGGCGCCAAAGGGATTTTGCACGCCTCACAGATTTGCGTTGGCGAAGAAAACAATTTGAGCATTCGAGTTTGCGGCGAGAAAGGGAGCATTGAATGGCACCAAAAAGAGCCGAACTCGATGCTCGTGAAATGGCCGGATCAACCCATGCAGGTGTATCGCGCCGCGAATGGTTATTTGAGCGACGCCGCGAAAGGCGCTGGCCGGACTCCACCCGCGCATCCCGAGGGTTATTTGGAAGCATTCGCCAATATTTACAAAAATTTTGTGAATCACATTCGCGCCCGCGAAGCTGGCACAAAACTGGCGAAGGAAAATCCCTCTCTGGATTATCCAAAAATCGAGGACGGCGTGCGCGGCATGGCTTTCATCGATGCCGTCGTAAAGTCTTCGAAGGGAAACTCTCGCTGGACAAAACTGACTTTGTGAGAAGCCCGTGAGATTTTTGGGAGGATCGCGCAGGAAAGGATTGAAAACCGCACTTCTGTTTCCTACGGTGAACCTCATGAACCCGCAATTTCGCCGCGTCGCGGCGGTCTGTCTTCTCTTTATTGCCACTGCAATCCTAGCCGCGCCGGACAAAACTTATACCATCGCGGTTATCCCGAAAGGGACGACGCACGAGTTTTGGAAGTCGATCAACGCGGGCGCGGTCAGAGCCCAGCGCGATCTGGCTGCGAAAGGAATCAAGGTAGAAATTATTTGGAAAGGGCCGTTGCGTGAAGACGACCGCGACCAACAAATTCAAGTCGTGGAGAATTTCACGTCGCGGCACGTCAGCGGAATCGTATTGGCGCCGCTGGATTCCCAGGCGCTCGTCCGGCCTGTGAGCAGCGCGATGCAATCCAAGGTTCCTGTGGTGATCATGGACTCGGGATTGAAGTCGGAAAAATATGTGAGCTTTGTCGCGACCGACAATTTCAAAGGCGGCCAATTGGCGGGCGAACAAATGGGCAAAATCCTTAACGGAAAAGGGAACGTGATTTTGCTTAGATACGCCGTGGGTTCGGCCAGCACTGAGGAACGCGAGGCAGGTTTTATTGATGCGCTGAACAAGTTTCCGGGGCTGAAGCTTATTTCCTCGGACCAATATGCCGGAGCCACGCGCGAACTGGCTTATGCAGCGTCGCAGAATCTTTTGAATCGTTTCGGCCGTGAAGCGGACGGCGTTTTCGTACCATCCGAGCCGCCCACCATTGCGATGACGAAGGCATTGCGCGACATCGGGCGCGCGGGTGGAAAAGTGAAGGTGATCGGTTTTGACGCCGGGTCGCAGGAAGTGGCCGACCTGAAGAATGGCGATGTTCAAGCGTTGATTGTGCAGAATCCAATGAAGATGGGTTATCTCAGCGTGGAGACACTGGTAAACCATTTGCGCGGTGAAAAAGTCGAGAAGCGCATTGACACCGGAGTGGTCGTGGTCACAAAGGAGAATATGGACACGCCGGAAATGAAGGAGCTGCTGTATCCGCCCCTCGAAAAATACCTGAAATAAGGCTCATGGCGGGGAAATCTAAACTCTCGACGGCCCTGAATCTTTTGGGACCGTTCCTGGGCCTAATGCTGGTCATCGGACTATTTTCTCTCAGCACGGAAGTGCGTCCCTTTTTCCTGACGGGCGGCAATTTCAAAATCATTCTCACCCAGACCGTCATCGTCGCCATCGGCGCGCTCGGCATGACCATGATCATTGTCAGCGGCGGCATTGATTTGAGCGTCGGTTCGGTCGTCGCCTTAACCAGCGTGGTTGGCGCGACGCTGCTGGTGAAAAATTTTTCGACGGCCAACGCAGCGATCTTGACGATCCTGGCGGGCGGATTCATCGGGCTTTGCAATGGCGTTTTAATTTCCGGACTACGCATGATGCCGTTCATTGTGACCCTCGGTATGATGGGCGTAGCACGCGGCACAGCGAAATGGCTTTCCAAAAGCCAAACCGTGAACCCGCCGGAAAACGCGCTCAACAACATCATGGCTTCCTCCGGCGACCCAAACGATTTCCTGCCGCTTCCACCGGGAGTCTGGATCACGATCTCGTTGGCGATTTTGCTGGGGATCATTTTGCGGAAGACCGTTTTTGGCCGTTACATCTTTGCGATGGGCGGCAACGAAATCGCCACGCGCTACTCAGGAGTGCGGGTTTCGCTGCACAAAGCCATGGTTTACGCTTTTGCCGGCGTATTCTTTGGCGTGGCGGGATTGATGCAATTTTCCCGATTGACCCAGGGAGATCCGAGCGGCGCGAACGGCCTGGAGCTCGATATCATTGCCGCAGTGGTAATCGGCGGCGCGAGTTTGAACGGTGGCACCGGCAGCGTCCTGGGTTCAATGATTGGCGCGCTGATCATGGCGGTGCTTCGAAACGGCTCAAGCCAGATGGGCTGGCCGACTTATATGCAGGAGATGATCATCGGCGGAGTGATTGTTCTCGCAGTGGGTTTGGATAAATTTCGCCAAAAGCGCGCCGAAAAGTAGCCGACACGATTATTGACGAAACTTTTTCACCGGCTAAACTTTTTTCATGCAGGCCGCCTCCCCACTTCAGTTGACCGTCGAAGATATTGGCGGACGCCTGTGGACGGATCGCGTTATCAACTCATCGAAAAAATTCGCGCAGTAAAAGTTTTCGAGCAACCCCAGTATCAAATAAAATTATGTCCCAAGCCATTTCTGCCAGCGAATCCAAGCCTCTTGAAAACCTCGATGAATGGGAAGACTTCATGAAGGAGCGCTACCCGGAGAACGAAAGCCTGGTCGGCACCAATCCCGATAAAAAGGAGGAGCAGTTTCGAGACTACGAAAATACCGCGCGCCCGAGCGTGCGCGAATTTTATCGGTTGAATCATCGCTATCAGAGCTTTGACTTCGTTCAAGAGAAGCGGCGCGAATTTCTCGCGCGCAACCGCCGTGAGATGAGCATCTGGGAGGCCTTGGAGTTCTTGAACACGCTGGTCGATGACAGCGACCCGGATACCGATCTTTCCCAGTTGGAACACCTTCTCCAGACCGCGGAGCAGATTCGCAGGGATGGGCATCCGCGGTGGTTCGTGTTAACCGGATTGATTCACGATCTCGGGAAAATCCTTTGCCTTTTTGGCGAACCCCAATGGGCCGTGGTCGGTGACACCTTCCCGGTGGGATGCGCGTACTCTGACAAAATTGTTTTCCCGAAATTTTTTGCGGACAACCCCGACAGCCAGAATCCCCGTTACCAATCCCGTCTTGGCATCTACGAGGAAAACAAAGGTCTCGACAGCGTGACTATGTCGTGGGGCCACGACGAATATCTCTATCACATTTCCAAAGATTATTTGCCGGAGGAGGCGCTTTACATGATTCGCTATCATTCATTTTATCCGGCCCATCGCGACGGGGCTTATTCCTATTTGATGAATGATCAGGACCGAAAAATGTTCGATTGGGTGCGGAAATTTAATCCCTACGACCTTTACACAAAAAGCCACACCCGCCCAAATTTGAAAGAGTTGCGCCCCTTTTACGATGACCTGATCAATGAATATTTCCCGCCCGTTTTAAAATGGTAATCGGGGGACTCGCTGTCTTACAAAACTTCCAGTGCGGAAGAGTTGTTCCGCGAAAAATAAAATGAAGTTGCAACAGGGCCAAACCTGGAAGCTCGGCGAGCAATACATCCGGATCGCCCGGCTCGAACGTCTCGCGGTGGAATACAAAATCATCGCGGACCTCGTCACCAAAGCAGGTCAGCGGCATCGCGCCACCAAAAAAGAATTTTGCCGGCTGGTAAAAGGCGCCGTCCTGACGACGAGCGAAGATCTGGCCGCAGCGCGCGACACAAACGGGGAACTGCTTTCTCCATCGGAAATCAACGCCGCTTAGCGCTCAGACATCGGGCGGCGGCGGAACCTGAATCAAGCTCAGATAGTTCTCCAGCCGCCTTGCGAGATTGACCATTTCATCGAAACCTTTTGGCTTGGGAATCAGGCAAATTCATCGCCAGGTCATATGCCCGGACGGAATTTCCTCGCTCTCTTCAAACGTTAACATGAAGATCAAAAGCGTGGTAGGCTGGCTGCGCTCGAACCCATTTCAAAACTTCCAACCCATTGAGCTTCGGCATCCACAAATCGAGCAGCAACAGCGTCGGATACGAATATTTCTTCCGGTCTGCGAACTCCCCCTTGCCTTCGAGATAAGCGATTGCCTCCTGTCCGTCCGACACCCGCATCAAAGCTGTTTCCATCCCGCCTCCAAAAAAGCGGATTGCATGACCACCACTTCTTTATCGTTGTCCTCCGCCAAAAGCATCGTGAAATATTTGCTCATCCAGATCATTCAAAACTAGCAAGCCGGAATAAAGCGCGGCAAGCAAAGTCGTCCAGCGCGCTCACTTGAACGGCCCAAACCTCAATTCGTTTTTTCCACGACGCTGCCGATCTCCCCGCCGGCCAGGCGGATCTTCAATTTCTGGCCCAGGCGCACCTCGCTTGCGCGGCGCACCACTGCCCCGGTCTCGGAGTCCGTCGTGATGGAATATCCGCGCGCCAAAACTTCCTGGGGCGAAAGCAAACGCAGCCGGACTTCGAGATTTTCCACGCGGTTTCGCGCCTGGCGCAGCGCGTGCCGCCCCTGATCGATCAACCGCCCGCGCGCGAGTTCGATCACTTCTTGTCGCTGATGCAAAAACTGTCGTGGCCGCAGCCGCCACAAGCGCCGGAATAAAATTCCCGAGGCGGTTTGCTGTTTGCGGAAACTATTTTTGACGCAGCGAAACAAGCCGGTTTGCAAATCGTCGAGGTGCTGGAGTCTCGTGTCGATCCGCCGCCTGGGATGCGCGCGCGCCAGTCGCCGCGCGAGATTCGTCATCGCGAGAGTTTTCGCCGCAATGCCGGATCTCGTCCGATCCCGAATCCAATCGCCAATTTCCGACACAAACCGGCAACTCGAAAAAACGCCTTCGGTAATCATCTCCGCCGCCGCGCTCGGGGTCGCCGCCCGCAGGTCCGCCACAAAATCACTGAGCGTGAAATCAATCTCGTGCCCGACCGCCGACACGATTGGAACTGGCGATTCATAAATGGCCCGGGCCAGGATTTCTTCGTTGAACGCCCACAAATCTTCGAGGCTCCCGCCGCCGCGGGTCACGAGAATCAGATCCAGACCGCACGAGGTGTTACCACGCCATTGGTTCAGATTTCGTAAGGCGGTGGAAATTTCCTCCGCAGCTCCCGGCCCCTGGACGCGGCACGAAGCAAAAATAATTCTCAACCCGGGATTCCGCCGTTGTACGACGTGCAGGACATCGCGAATGGCGGCTCCAGTGGGCGAAGTGACGAGGCCGATCACTTCAGGAAATCGGGGCAGCGGGCGCTTGCGCTCGGGAGCGAACCATCCCTCGGCGCTCAGTTTCTGTTTGAGTTTTTCGAATGCGACCTGAAGCGCGCCGACGCCTTGAAGCTCCATGGCGACCACGCGCAATTGATATTGTCCCCGCACCTCGTAAACCGTCATTTCTCCCTGGAGCAACACTTTGCGGCCATCGGCCAGGAACTCGCGCTGTGCGGTGCAATCGCCACGGAACAAAATGCAGTTCAATTGAGCGCCGGCGTCCTTTAATGTGAAATAAAAATGGCCGGAACTTTGCGCGCGCAGATTACTGATCTCGCCTAGAACCCAAACCCGCCCGACCTGCTTTTCGAGCAAGCGCCGAACTTGTCCCGTCAATTCGCTGACGGAAAGAACGTGGCGCGTGGCCTCTTCCGGAAACAATTCGCCAAAGTCCCATTGTGAGCCGGTGGATTTGGGCATATCGGTAAATCAAGTCGCGACACGAATCGGTTCCGAAATCCGTTGGATGCTCACGGCCCGCCCCGAACCATCCTCCACCTCAACCAGCGCGCCTTTCAAAACAATGTTCTCCGTGGCCACTCCGAATTTCTGTGGAGTGCTGGTGAGAAATCTGCGAATGACGGGATCAATTTCGCGTCCGAGGACGCTGGTTTGCGGGCCGGTAAAACCCGCGTCGGAAAGATACGCCGTTCCGCCGGGAAAGATTTGTTCATCGGCTGTCTGAACGTGGGTATGCGTGCCGATGACGGCGCTGACTTTTCCATCAAGCATTCTTCCCATCGCGATTTTTTCCGAGGTCGCTTCGGCATGCATATCGACAAAAATAATGG
>JBDSIW010000022.1:0-6088 GCA_039917795.1 Verrucomicrobiota bacterium
CCGAAGAATCTCAAACAAGGCGACAAGCTGGAAGTGTTCGTCTATCTCGATTCCGAAGATCGCCTCGTGGCCACGACCGAAACGCCTTTGGCTACCGTCGGTGAATTTGCATATCTGAAAGTCGTGAGCGTGAATGATCGCGTCGGCGCATTTTTGGATTGGGGTCTTGCGAAAGATTTGCTCCTGCCGTTTCGCGAACAGGACGGACCCGTTCGCGTCGGTCAGAAAGTGATCGTCGCGGTTTATCTCGATTCCACGACCAAGCGCATTGTGGCGAGCACCAGGTTGTCACGACATCTGTGCCGCGACACGCCGTCGTACGCCGTTGGCCAGCCGGTTAATGTTCTGATCACGAGCCAATCGCCGCTCGGCTACAACGCGATTGTGGAAAATGCGCATCGCGGTCTCCTTTACCGCGATAACCTCTCCGCGCCATTGGAGACTGGCCAAAGGGTGAAGGCCTTCGTGCGCGCGGTCCGTGAGAATGGAAAAATCGATTTGCGTCTCGACGCTTCCGGCTACAAACGGGTTTTGCCTCTCCAAGTGCAAATCGTGCAGGCTTTGGAAGCAAACAGCGGACGTCTGGATTTTGACGATGACAGTTCGCCTGAAGCGATTCGTCAAAAATTTGGCGTGAGCAAAGGCGCGTTCAAGCAAGCGCTTGGCGCGCTCTACAAAAGCCGGCGCATTCAATTCCTCAAACCGGGCATAGGGATGTTGGACAATTCGTCGTGGACACCTGGAGGTTCGGGAACTGGTTCCGTCCGATAATTCTCAAAGGCCGAGCAAATCGCCCAGCTCTCATTTCCTATCGGTCTGCGTGAAAGGGATGGTCGCAGCGTCCCGGCACATTTGGCTTTGCCTATTTTTTCTTCTTCTTTTTGAACAAATCAAGCGCGTCATTGAGGAGTTGTTGATTCTGAGTTGGGGCAATTGGAGCGACATTATTCGTCCCACCCGTTTGGTTGGTCGAGGTTGTGGGAGGATTTGCCGTCGCGGGTTGTCCCCCCAATATTCCGCCCAGTCCTTTCAAAACTTTACCAGCATCGCCGCCAATTAGACCGCCACCGGCTTGAATGGCCAGCGTCGCCAATCCCTTTTTATCAATCTCCGATTTCGGATCGCCTAGCGTCCCTTCGAGGCGCACGAGCGACGGGAGCTTCACAAATTGGCCATCGGCGGAAACCGGTCCATTGGCCAGACCCAGCTTTGATCCGCGGTCCGCAAGCGCTTTGCGTAGCTCAAAATTAACCGGGATTTTTTTCAGAGGCGAATTGGTCAAGACGTCCGCAATCGGCACCACGGCCTGGACGGTCGCGCGATACGATTCACTGACCGCGGCGAAGTTGGTCACGTTGATGTTCCCGCCGGCAAAGGTCAGGCGCGCATCCAGCCAATTAATCGGCGACTGGGAAATCTCCGGAATCTGGAGCGCCAAGGAAATAGGGAGGAGTATATTTTTGTATTTGCGATCGACGATTTGAAGGTTGGCGTTTGTGAAAGTGAAACTCGCGTAACCCGCCAGGCTTTTTTTCAAATTCACCCCGGTCGTCCCAGCGCCTTTGATTTTCACGTCCGCCAAAATTGTCCCCTTGTAATTCCCTTTCTGGAATCCGCCTTTTTGCTCCGGCACGAATGAATTCGCCAGCGGTTCCAAAGGAACGCCTTTCATCGAACCCGCAACGTCATACACGTAACCTTTTACCCCCAGATTCAGGTCCGCAGTCAAACTGATCGGCGCTTCATTCATCGTTAGCTGAAATGGATTCAACACGATATGGCTTCCCTCGATTTTAGCTGTGCCACGCCAGTTTTTGATTTCGACCTCACGCAGATAAAACTGCCCAATGTTAATCTCAGCCAGAATTTGCTCGACGGGCAATTTCATCGGCTCCGGCTCCGCGTTGGGCTTGGCGGCATCAGCGGACGCGGGAGTTGCGGCGGGAGTAGAAGTTCCCTTGGCTTCCTTTTCAGGAGCCTTGGCGGTGAGATCGTAAAAGGGCGTGACGTCGAAAGCGTCTGATTGCACAAGCAACTTGCCCTTCATCGCGTTCGTCCTGGACATGTCGAGCTGGCCGGTGATGTTCAATTGGTTCTTCGCTCGAGTCGTGGGTGAGAGAGAAACCTGGAATTGTTTCACGTCAAACACATCCTTGCGCATGGCGCCATCGAGTTGAACCTGCGCGGCGAGGGGCGCATCGTTTTCTGTCTTCTTCGGATCGCGCACCACGAGATTTTTCAGGTCAATATTTCCCGCCACGCTCGATTCGTTCTCCGTCAAATGCGCTTTGGTGTTGGCGTCGAGCGAAATGGTGATGAGCTGTTTTTCCCCCAGCGATTTCGCCAGGAACGGCCGGAGCGCATTCTGGTTCATGCCAGCGATTTTCATTTCGATATCACCGGTCTTCTTTTCCGTGTTCAGGCTACCGTTCACGTCGAAGCTTCCTCCCGATTGGCCTGCTTGTTGCAGCGCGCCACTCAACTTTCGAATCTGCAAATTCTGCTGATTCATTTCTAGGTCGACGTCGAACGTTGTCCCAAATCGATCGAGGGGCGAACCCGCGTAGGTTCCAGAAAGATCGGCGAGATCGAATTTTCCGCGAACCGTCTTAACTTCTTTTTTTTGCGTGATTTGGCCGTCGAATTTCACGGTCCCAGCGGTTGCCGCGAGGTCGGGTACCACCACCGTTTTGAACAGTTGCGCCAGGGAACCCTGCATCGCCAGTTTGATGTCCGCGTCGTTGCTCGCCTGATCAACCGTGCCTGAACCGGAGAGAGATAGCGCCGATTGTTTGCTTTGCGAAAGTTCGAGCGAATAACTGTTCAGTGTAATTTGATTGAGCGCATTCGTCCCCGTGCTGGCGATGGCGGCTTTGAGTTTCAACTCCACGTCCGCCTGCGAAATCTGGTTGCTGCCGAATTTTGCGGATAGCGCAGCGATGCTGGAAGTGAGGTCCACCCCGAGTTCTTTGCCGGATTTTTGTGAAACGACATCCAGTGTCATGCTCAGCTTTCCGGCGGGCGCGAGGTCGGCGGCGAACGTTTTCCAGTCGTCGAGGTTCAAATCCGTGATCACAACTTGAAGCGCGGCATTCTCTGGCGTGGAACTCGCGCCGCCCCACGAAATCGGCATCGGCTTGGAAATCGACGCCCGCAGAAATTTCGCCTGGTTTTGCGTGCCATCGATATTGAACGATTGAATCAGCGCGCTCTTCGCATTTTGATCCACCGAAAGTTGATAAGCCGTTTGTAATTCCAAGGTCGGCGTCGTGAGCTTCTCCGCCTTTTTCGTGACGCTGAATTTGCCCACGTTGATCTGCCCGTCGATCGAAATCGATTTGCCTTTTTGAGCGAGGACCAAATCGTTCGTGGAGTTGATGACGGTCGAATTGAAATCCATCCCTTTCGAGGCGCCTACGAGGTTCAGTACGTGGCGATCGATGGCGAGCAGTTCCACCTTCAATTTGCCCTCTTGGTTCGCGAATGAAAATGGCCCCGTCGCGCGAAGCTCGCCCAAAGCCTGTCCGCCTTGTTCGAAGTGAAGGCTCAATTGTCGAATGTCTGTTGGGGTCAGATCGCAATCAACAATTGCCGCTAGTTTCGCAAGGTCGGCCATCGATCCCGCCGCCTCTGAAACGTCGAGGCGAATTTTTCCTTTCGCCGATTCCGGCTGAACGTCAGCCGTGAGCTTGTAGTCGATGGCTCCGGACAATTTCGCCCTCAACGAACCCGGCACGGCATTGGTCATCCCGGACGAAGGCGAATTGTCCATGCGGACATCGGCGGACACATTCAACTTGCCCGGCTGCCCGTTGCTCAAATTGTCGATGGCGAGATTGAGGTTGGAAATTTCCGTCACTTCGCGCCCGCCGCCTTTTAAGTTTTTCGTCTGTTGCACGACCGCGTCTTTTAAGGAGATGTTTTTGATGTTCAGGGTCGGCGGTTTCTCAGATTTTGATTTGTCTTTGTCCTTGGCCTTGTCATTGTCGCCCGCTTGCTTTCCGGATTTGGTGATCGGGTCCAGGTTGCTCGAGCCATCCGCGGCTTCGACCACCGTGATAATTGGCGAAACCAGCGTCGCCTCCGTGATAGTGAGTTTGCCGCCCATGATGTCGCGCAAGTTGTAGCGTGCCCGGACTTCTTTCGCTTTGAGCAACGTCTCTTTTCCGTTGGGTTTCACTTCGAGATCCTTCAATTCCACCTGAGAAAACGGACTGATCGTCGCGTCGGAAACGGTGATGGTCGAATTCATCGAGGCCCCAGCCTTGGGAAGAATGACGCGCTTCAGGAACATCGTGCTGGTCACGACGAAATAGCCAATGACGATAGGCAAAATCAGAATGGCGAGGATGAAGCCGATGATTTTTCCAATGCTGCGTTTCTTTCGGGGGGCCGGAGTCGTTGTTGCGGTTGATGTCGTCATAAAATTTTTTCCGTTCCCGGTGAGTTGGGCCGGGTCGCCGATTTCACTCTAGCGCATTTTTTTTCTGCCGCCACAGTTAAGCCGTGGCAATCATCGCTGTGCAAACCTAACCTCGTGAATTAGCCTTTGCCCTCCAAATGAAGATCTCCATTGTTGTCCCAGCTTTTAACGAAGAGAAGCTGCTCGCGCAAAGTCTGGACCGGATGAAATCCGCCGCGAATTCCTTTCGGCAAAGCGGGTGGGATTGGGAACTCATCGTGTGCGACAACAACTCCACCGATCGCACAGCAGAAATCGCGCGGGAAGCTGGAGCCACGGTCATCTTCGAACCCATCAACCAGATTGGCCGCGCCCGAAACAAGGGCGCCTCGGCGGCGACCGGCGATTGGCTTTTATTTATCGACGCCGATTCCTTCCTGACCGCCGAACTTTTTGGCGAAGTCGTGAAAGTGATCGAGAAAGGAAATGCCATCGCCGGCGGCAGCACTGTTCGCCTCGAAACTGCCAATGGCCCCGCGCGTGTCCTGACGCGATTCTGGAATGGCGTCAGCCGCACGCTTCATTGGGTGGCTGGATCTTTTATCTTTTGCGAGGTGGCAGCCTTTCGCGCCGTCGGTGGATTCAGCCACGAATTTTTCACGGGCGAGGAATTGGATCTGAGCAAAAAATTGAAACGCCACGCGCGTCGCAGCGGCAAAAAAGTGGTGATCATTTCCAAATATCCGCTTCTCACTTCCGCCCGGAAGATTCAGCTTTACCGCAAGAGCGAACTGGGCGGGTTTTTTATGAAGGCAATCTTCCGTCCGACTGCGACGATGAAAGATCGCGAGGCCTGCGGCCCGTGGTACGATGGTCGGCGCTGAGCGTTAGATCGAACAGGGTGCGAGAATGGAATCGCGCATGCCGTGAACAATTTTTTTGTCCGCGGGAACAATCGTAGCGAGCACGCCTCCGAGGTTTGCTCGCGCGGAATCGTTCTCCCCGCTGACGAAATAGTAGGGGCAAAGGCGCACCCGGCCTTGCATGGGCGTCGGCGCGTTCGTCTCGAAGTCAAACCATTGCGCCTCGACGATTTTAGATTTGTGAAAGCGTTGCAGCACGTAAGGCGAGCGTTCAAAACAGCTCAGCGCCTGATCCACCGCCGCGCTCCAGTCTGCCTGCGAAAGATCGCTCCCAAGGGAAACACCGCGCGAGCCCCACGCCAATTCAGAGAAGCCGGAAATCTTCAAAATCAATTCACGATCCCGCTGCGAAAGATTCTTCAATTGTTGCCAGTCCGTCAGATTGAGTTCCGGAATTGCGGCGTGCGGCGGGAGCGGCGTGGGATCGACGATCCAGGTGTAGGGAACGATCTTTTGCAGCCGCGTCAGAAAACTTTCGCCCAATTCCTGGCGCCAGAAATCGCGCAGATTTCGATTCCACAGCTGCGCAAACAGCAGTTTCTCCTCGAAGATCGGCTTCGGCGGCGGAGTGAGGCGAATTTTCTTGTCGATGGCCAGCTCGAAAATCTGTTTCGCGTTCGGCGCGTTGGCGACATCGAACATTTCGAAAAAACGATAGACGGCGTCGCCATCCTGAAACTCGGAAAACTTCGAACTTTGAACTTTGAACTTCGAACTATCGAGTTGTCCGGCGATCCATTCCATCTCCGGGCGATACGTGGCG
>JBDSIW010000023.1:0-10395 GCA_039917795.1 Verrucomicrobiota bacterium
AGTTGAATGCATTCCTCATTCTGGAGGATTTCCACCTCGACGCCTTGCGCGCGGACGTATTCCTCGGGGCCTTGGAACGTGACGTTTTCGCCGACGACGACTCGCGGAATTCCGTAAAGCAGAATCGCGCCGCTGCACATCGGGCACGGCGAGAGCGTGGAGTAAATCGTGCAGCGCTGATAGACGGATGCCTTGAGGCGCCCGGTGTTTTCGAGGCAATCCATTTCGCCATGGCGAATGACGCTTCCCTGCTGGACTCGCTGGTTATGGCCGCGCCCGATGATTTTTCCATCACAGACCAGCACCGAGCCAATGGGAATTCCGCCCGAAGCGAGCCCTTTTTTCGCCTCATCAATGGCGGCTTGAAGAAATTCATCCATGCCAGGATTCAAACAGACGGTGGCGAGATCAGCAAGGCTCGCCGGGCTAGCGCGTTTTCACTTCCCACACTTCGCCCAACAACCGGAACATTTCCGGATCATGCTCCTTCAATTCAGCGCGCACGAACGGATAGAAATCGTTCGTGCCGAAAAAAGCCTCGGTCATTTCCGCGAAATACTCCTTCTCGTTGTTCATCGCGTAATGCCGCTCGCGCCGGCCATTGCTGCGGAGCACCGAATCGTAAAGCTTCGCCGCCTTGGCGTGCTCGTAACATCGAAGAATGGCGTCCTGATTTTCGGGCAAAAACTGTTGGTGATAGGCATGGGCAAGTTCGTGCAGAACCATCCAGGGTTGTTCGCGCGTCCACGCCAGAAAATTGGTGGCGTTGGCGAGTTCCATAGTGCCGGTTTTTTCCGGATTTACGCCGTGCGTGCTCAGCCACTCGCGCGATTCGTGGTAACACATGCAGGGAAATTTTTCGCTCGCCCGCTCCACCCAAATGGAAATGCGGCGCAGTTTTTCCAGAGGAACGGCTGGAACGGCGCGCGTGATTTGGTCGAGCTGCGCGCCGAGCTGTTTTAAGGTCCGTTCGCAAAGCGCAGGCTCGGCCAAAAGGTTGGTGTTCACCAGCACGCTCCAGCCTTCGATTCGTCGCGATTGATACGACGCGGTCGGATCGTAGGCCGTCACTTCTGCCGCGTTCTTCTCGCCTCGAAGGTGCGGCGTGGGGCAAAAGAGAACCCCGGCAAACACGGTCATCGCGGCTGCACCGTTCCAAAAGGAAACTTTAAATGGCAGCAACGATTTCATCGCCCATCTCTCGGGTTCCGACACGGCGCGCATTGGATTCGCCCGCGCTGAAAATGTCTCCCGTGCGAAGGCCCGCTTCAATGGCCGTCTTCACCCCGTGCTCAATTGCATTCGCCGCTTCGCTCTGGCCAAAGCTGTAGCGCAGCATCAACGCGCAGGACAAAATCTGCGCAATCGGGTTCGCAAGATTTTTGCCGGCGATGTCCGGCGCGGTCCCACCGGCGGGCTCGTAGAAGCCAAAGGTTTTCTCGCCGCTCGTCGTGCCGAGGCTGGCGCTGGGCAGCATCCCCAGCGAGCCCGCCAGCGCCGCGGCTTCGTCGCTCAGAATATCGCCGAACATATTTTCGCAAAGCATCACGTCAAACTGTGTCGGCTTGAGCATCAATTGCATTGCGCCGTTATCAACGAACATGTGTTCGAGAGTGACATCTGGGTAATTCTTTCCGACCTGCGTCACGACTTCGCGCCAGAGGATTCCGTTTTCCAATACGTTCGCCTTGTCGATGCTCGTCAGTTTTTTGCGACGCTGCTGGGCGGCCTTGAACGCGACGTGGGCGATCCGCTCGATCTCCGGCGTCGTGTAAACCATTGTGTCGATGGCGCGCTGGAAATTTTTTCCGTTCTCGGAAACCGTTTCAGTTTTCTTGGGCTGGCCGAAATACATTCCGCCGGTCAATTCGCGCACCACCAGAATATCAATGCCGTCGCCCTGGCGTTCTTTCGCCAGCGGGCAGGCATGGGACAACGCTTTGGGCAGCTGCACCGGGCGGAGGTTGGCGAACAAACCGAATTCCTTGCGAATGCGGAGGAGCGCCGCGCGCTCGGGTCGCTGTTCCTTCGGAATCGTGGGGTCGCGATCCGGCAGCCCGACCGAACCGAACAGGATGGAATCCGACGCCCGGCAAAGCGCGAGGGTGTCATCGGGCAATGCTTTCCCGGCTGCGTCAATTCCCGCCCAGCCGACTGGCGCCTCGGTGATTTGGAATTGGAGCGGAAATTTTTTCTCGATGGCCCGCAAAACTTTGATCGCTTCGCGCATCACTTCCGGGCCAATTCCGTCGCCCGCCAGCGCCGCGATTTTCAAGACAGATAAACTCATAGGCGCGCGAGATTAGGTGGAACGTCGCCGCGCCGCAACATTTCTGCGGCAGTTCTCGTACTCTGGAAACAGGTTTAGCCCGATTGCCCGCGGCTCGCATCCAACGAAGATGGGGAAGATAGAAATCAATTAACCACGGGAAAATATGATCGCACTAATGATACAACCGATGTTCGCCGCAGCGGGATACTCCATGATTTACCTGCTCGGTGGTGGAGGACTGGTCGGAGCCATCATCATCTTCTTTGTCGCAAAAATGTTCGGCAAATAATTCGCGCGGGCGGAGCGAGAACGGGTCGGCGGCGCGAAAATTGCGAAACAACCCGCGGACGCTCACGCTTTCGGTAGTTCGATCCAGAACCGGGTTCCTTTGCCCGGCTCTGATTCCAAGCCAATTTTGCCGTTCATGCGCTCCACGCCTTTGCGCACGATGGAGAGCCCGATCCCGGTGCCGGGATAGCGCGCGCCATGCAGGCGCTCGAAAACGCGGAAGACGCGTTCCTGGTGTTCCTTCGAAATTCCCACCCCATTGTCTTCGATCCAGAGCCGGATCGCGCCGCCATTTTCTTCCGTCCAAAAACGGATGCGGGGTTGTACGCCGGGCGGGATGAACTTGAGGGAGTTGCTCAACAGGTTGGCCAAGGCTTGGGAAAGTGTGGCCTCGTGGGCGCGCACGGAGGGAAACTCCGCAGCCGATTCAACCTTCGCTTTCGTGAGTTCGATTTCCGTCCCGCACTGAAAGAGCGCGTTGTCCCAGGCTTTGCGAACATCCACGGCTTCAAACTCCATTTCTGCGCGCGCGGTCCTTCCGAACGCGAGAAGGTCCAGGATCAATTTGTCCATGAACTCGGCAGAGTTATTGATCCGAGCAAGAAAATTGCGCCCTGTCTCATCGAGCGCAACCGCGTGGTCATCGATCAGAATCTGGGAGAAGCCTTGCATGGAGCGGAGCGGGGCGCGCAAATCGTGGGCGATGGAATAAACAAACGATTCGAGTTGATCGTTGGTTTCGCGCAAAGCAAGCGTCCGTTCAGCGACGGTGTTCTCCAGGAGTTTGGCGCGGCTGGATATGATTTCGTTCGCTTCGGCCAACTTGGCTGCGGTTTCGCGCTGTTCGGTCACATCCGTGTTCGTGCCGAAAAACCGCATCACCTTTCCGGACTGGTCACGGATGGCGTTCATGCGGGAAAGGAACCAGCGATACTTCCCGTCCTTGCCTCGCAGCGGAAAGGTGTCTTCCCAATCCAAGCCCTCCCGCAGGTGACGCTCAAATTTCTCCGCCACCGCAGCTACGTGATCAGGATGGTGGACCGCTCGCCAGCCCGTTCCGTAGTTCTCCGCCAGCGTGGTGCCTGTATAATCGAGCCACGCCTGATTAAACCAACCTACGCCTCCGGCGTCCGCGAACCACGCCAGTTGCGGGATGTTATCGGCGATGGCGCGAAAGCGTTCTTCGCTTTCCCGCAACGCGACTTCGGCGCGGACGCGTTCCAAACGGGACCAAAAACGGGCGGTTACTTCGCGGATCAGTTCGATCTCCTCGTCGCTCCATTCGTGCGGCTCGGAGTGATGAGCATTGATGAGGAATTTCCATTTGCCATCGCGCGCCAATGGCACGCAAACGAACGCGCGGAGTTTAAGCACCGCGTATTTATGCGCATCCGTGCGCGGATCGGTGGCGGTATCGTTGACCACGAATATTTCGCCGAGACGACACGCTCGTTGAAAGTCCTCCGTGAAATAGTCGGCCAGCCGGTAAACACCCACTATGCTTGGCACGTCCTCGCGATGCCAATCATGGGTTACGATAACTTCTCCCGCCTCCTCATTGACCTCGACAAAGTTGAAGAGCGAGAGATTGAAATGCGCCCCGACTTTTGCGCCAAAGTGCTGCAGGATTTCGTCAACCTTGCTGGAGCGAATCAGGTCCTGGCTGACGGAGCTGAGGAACGCGAGATTGGTTTCAATGCGCTTGCGCTTCGTAATGTTGCGGAACGTCCACACCCATCCGAGTCGTGTCTCGCCGCTGAGAATGGGCGACCCAGAGCGTTCATAGACGCGGCCGTCCAGCATCCGCACTTCTTCCCTGAAAAATTCGTCCGGCTGATTGTAGATGGCACCGACCCGCTCAATGAATGCAGCCGGGTCGGCTGTTTGCGCCGCTGCCCATGCGAGCGCGGCTTGGTCCGATTTACTTTCCACGACGGCGGGCGGGAAGTTCCAAATATTGAGGAAGTTTTGATTGAATTGAATCATGCGCCCTTCGGGCGAGACGATAAGAATGCCGTCCGGAACGCTCTCGGTCAGCGCTTCGAGTAATCGCTTCTGGTGCAGCACACCTTCCTCGGCGCGCTTGCGCTCAGTGATGTCGCGCAAAAAAGCCGTGAACATCGGCGGTTCACTTCCCGGCACTGGAACGATGGCCAATTCCGCGGGAAACTCGGTGCCGTCGGCGCGCAACGCGGGTAATTCGATTTGCCGATTGAGGACCGGTCCTTCGCCCGTCGAAAGATAGCGCGCCAAACCCGCATGGTGCGCCCCGCGCAGCCGCGTGGGAATGATCAGATCCGCCATTGGCTTGCCCATCACTTCCGCACCTGAATAGCCGAAAATGTTTTCTGCCGCCGGATTGAATTCTACGAAGTTTCCCGCCTGGTCAATCGTGACGATGGCATCAAGCGCCGACTTGAGAATCGCGTCCTTGCGGGCGTCGGTTTCCCGGATCTTTTTCTCGGCCTCCTTGCGTTCAGATATGTCCACGAAGGAAGCAATCGCGCCCGTGATTTCACCCTGGTCATTTTTCTGCGCGACGAAATTCACGAGGATGGGCAAGCGTGAGCCGTCTGGCCGCTCGATCACTAGTTCCACGTTCTGCGCCGCAACGCCGGTGCGCAGGACTTCCACCATCGGGCTTTGCTCGCGCGGGAGAAATGTGCCGTCCGGACGCCAGAGTTTGACCGAGCCGGAGTTCCGCTCGACGCCTCGGACCGGCTCGCGGCCCCAAAGTTCCACTGCGCGGCGGTTGTAATGTTGAACCACTCCGTTTTGATCGCAGGACAAGATAGCCATCGGCGCGGAGTCGAACAGAGTGCGGGAGCGTTCCTCACTTTCGCGCAAAGGTTTTTCGTGGGCTTTCACCGCTGCCGCCGCCCACCACAACAGCCCGATGAGCAGCGCAATCTCGACCACCGATCGGAGCGCCGCGCCAAACGCGGCATCGTATAACCCGGCGTTTTGACCTTGCATCCGCAACCATCCGATCAACAGCGGCAGGGGTATAATAATAGGCAAGGCGCGCCGCGCCAGGGCGGCGGCGGAAGAATTTTCCCGCAGCATTTTCATCGGGTGCGCCTCGGGAATTGAAGCGACCAGCCCAATCCCCAGGGCCAGCAGAAAGATCGCAGTTTGCAGAGCAATAGTTGTCAATCGCGGCGTGGAGTAGAGCGTGTTTGCGCCAAAAACATATCCGGTGATGGAGAGGAGGGTGATCGTGATGACGAGCATTCCGCCCACGACCGCTGCCTTGCGGCTCTTCCGTCCAAACATGGTGAGCAGGACGGAAGTACCGAGAATCGTGAGTGAAATCGAGCCGGGCAACCCGATGCGCCCTGGGACGATTTGCGCCCGTTGACCCCAGGGTCGCGGGAACAACAGGGAATCAATCCCCAAGCCGGTTCCGGTGATGTTTTCAAAAAGCGTAGCCGCGCCAATCAACCCGGTCATCAGCCCCAACCCGCCAGCCAGAGTTCGTTTTCCAAACAATAACGAAAGAAGCGCCGCGCCCGCGCAGGTCAATGCCACCGCCATGTTAGGCATCATGGAAATGCCGCGGTTCGCCCAGTCCGTGATCCATTGGCGGTCCGTGGCCCAACCTGCGAGCGTGGAGATTCCTCCCGCCATTGCATAAAGCCCCGCCACCGCGATCAAAAAACGGGGGCGGCTCATAGGGCGAAAACCTCGAACGAGTTGCCGCGCGAGTTTAAGGATTCCTGTGCGTGGCTGTATTTTCGCAGCGCGCAAAAACGGTGCGGCATTTTAATTTTTTGGTCCATTGGACGGGCGAAAAGGTTACAGCGGTAGTTTCAATTGGCAACAGCTACAACCTTTCACAACCGGGCCAGCGCGCTGCTGGAATGCGGGAAATGTGCCGGAGCGGGCTTTTGTCGTTGTTCCTTCTTCGGGGTTTATAAGGGCTGGACCAAAGTGATCGTTCATCCTGCGGGCGGGAAGAAAACTCCCCATTAGCAAAGTGCGAAAAAGAAATTCGGTCGCAAGGGAGTTTTGCAGGCGGGCTGATTTATTCTGGTGAACAAATAAAAGCGTGACCTCAGTCCGCTGGGGTTTACGGAGTCGCCAGCAATTCGGTTTCGCTCCACGCTTCCTGGCGTCGGGCGGTTTCAGCTCGAATTTTTTTTATAGAACTGGGCCTCACTGGCGTGCCGCTGTGGTCCCATTCGCGCCGGATATAGGTCAAAACCGAGGCAATTTGTTCATCGTCTAAAATTCCCATGCTGGGCATATCGAGGTGCCACGCCGCGCCCTTGATTCGAATCGGGCCGGTCAAACCGTGAAGCAAAATTCGGGTGAGGCGACCTTCTGAGCCGAGAACCCATTCCGAATCAACCAGCGGCGGGGCGAGTCCATCCATGCCCATCCCGTGATGCTGATGGCAGGCGGCGCAGCTTGCAGCGAACAATGTTTTGCCCAAGTCGAAGCGTTTTTGATCCTCCATGGAAAGAGGAGTGATGACTGGCTCGGGCAGCGAGCCCGGTTTTCCCGGCCAGGTGAACAGCGATGAAATCTTCGCCATGACCTCTTGGTGACTGCCGGACTTGGCCAAAATCTTTAATCCGGGCGGTTCCTCCGGCAGTTTCACCGGCTTCTTCAAGGTGATCGACCTGGTCGAAACAATTCCCTCAAGGAGCAGTCTTTGGCGGCTGCCGGATGGGTTGGCCGCGACCAAATCCAGCAATCGATTCACGCGATCGCTTCTCCGCTCCGCCATCACGCATGCCGCGAGTCCGCTGAGGACGCGGCTAAAATTCGGGGAGTTCTTTTCCGAATCCCCGCCGATTTTTTCCAGCCATTCCAATTCGCGCCCGGCCACGCCGGTCAAAATGGCATCCGGCAGGAACAGGTTGCTGACGCCGGATTGGGCGAGTTCGGCCATGGCGACGTCGGTGTTTCGATCTTTTGCATTTCCAAAAGTCAGCGCCAGTTGCAGTTGAACTTCTGGAGACGATTCCCGTTTCAAAGCAACGAGCAACTTCACGACATCGGTTTTCTCTTCCGAATCGAAGAGAAATTCGGATATGCGGATCGCTGCGGTACGCACTTTTGGATTTAGATCTCGCAGTGCGGCCTTGATCGTTTGGAAATCGACGGCGCCCAAACCTTCCAGGGTCCAGAGCGCGTGAACTTTTCCGAAAGAAGTTTTCCCGCCGGCCACCACTTTTTTGAGTGCTGGAACCACGGATAAATCATGCCGCTCGACGAGCAAACGCTGAGCGGTTTCGCGGGACCAGCCGTTGGCGTCCGAGAGGTGCGACACCCATTGGAGTGGAGTTTCCCTCGAGAATTGGGGTGGCTCGTTGAGAACTTTTTTTTCGTCTGGAATCACTCGATAAATCCGGCCGTGGTGCAGCGGCTGGACGAGTCCTCGATCTTCGCTTTGTTTGCGCAAATAGCTGGTCAGGGAAATCCGATGCTGCAAGACGCCACGATAAAAATCGACAATGTAGAGCGCGCCATCCGGGCCGGAGGTTAAATCCACCGGGCGAAATCGCTCGTCGGTCGAGGTGAGAAATTCCTTTTTGTCATAGGCATTCCGGGCCGTGAGCGTGCCGTTGGTTTCAAACATCAAATTTCGCCGGACCAGATTTCCCGCCGGTTCACAGACAAAGGAGTTGCCATAAAATTCTTTGGGCAGGAGATCGCCGCGATAAATGAAGGGGGAATTGGCCGCCGTAAATTCCTTTAATCTTCCCTCGCGCAAAAAGTCCGGTCTGTAACCCCGGTTGATTCCTGGATTGACCCGCGCCGGCCAGACCAGTTGGTTGTCGGAAAGGTTCACGTTGACTCCGACAGCGCGAGAGAAATTCGGATTCCGATTGAGATAGTGCGATGGAATGATGTCGCCGCGCAGCTGGTCGCTGTTCGAATTGTAAAACAGATGGCCATCATCGTCCTGGCTGAGTCCGTATTGGCCGCGAAAGGTGGTCAGCCCTTTTTTCCATTCACCGTTCATGTAGCGGAATCGAGTCATATAGGCGGCGCTGTAGATCCAATTATCCAGCGCCCAAAGTGGATGGTTCGGGGCCCGCTCAGGATTGGCCAGTTCAGGACGCTTCGGATCCACTTGCACGCCATAATCGGAAGCGATTTCAATTTTCTCATCCATTTTGTCATCGCCGTTGGTGTCGCGGCTGAACCAAAGTTTTGGCGGCGCACCGATCAAAGCCCCGCCTGCGACCGGCATCACCGCGCGAGGCCTGATCAGTCCATCGAGAAAGACGGTGCGGGTATCCATTTTGCCATCGCCATCGGTGTCGCGCAAAACGACAACGCGACCGATAGGCGCATCTTCGGCGCTGCCTTCGAGGTCGTTCATGAAGGCGCGCATCTCGACCACCCACAGCTTTCCATCCTGATCAAAGCGCGCGGAAACAGGATCTTCGACGAGTGGTTCGCTGGCCACGAGTTCAATGCGCAAACCGGCAGCCAATTGAAATGTTTTTATTTCTTCGGCGGGCGAACGGGCGGGCGCGGACGGAATTAATTCCCTGGCTACGAGCGGTTGCTGGACTTCGCCGGGTTTGTCGGATTTGTCACCGATCTGCGCGCGAGCGGGGGAGATTGAAAGGAGCGCAAAGAAAACAGTGAGCCGCAAAATCTTCATTTCATTTTCATATATCCACCAGCTAGGACAAAGCAATCGCGTTAGCCAGATGGAAGAAAATATTACACCCGGGAATTTCTCCTCATTCCTCCAAAAAAAAACCGGCGCTGGGGGGAGCGCCGGTTTTCAGGAGTGGTGTGGTAATTATTTCAAAACGGCGGCGTGGAATTCGTTCCAGTCGTCGAGATTGTTCAGGTTCACGGCATCGCGAAAGGCGCAATCGCTGTCGGTCAAACCGCCCGCGCCGAAGATTCCTTTGCGGGTTCCGTCGTCATGGATGTAGCCCTTGATGGCGGAGTTCAGTTTTTCGACGCTGGCCTTGTCGATTTTTACGCCCGGCTGCTTTTTCACCCAGGCTTCAAATTGGGTGTAGCTCGGCTTTTCGGTTTTGATGTAATTGATGACGGCGTCGCGATTCAGGCTCAAGCCATCGAGAACCATTTGATCGTAGCCTTTGCCTGCGCCGGGGTAGCCGGGGGCGAGTTTGCCGCGCGCTTCGAGCGAAAGTTTGAGCCAGAGACGAGGCAAATGCAAAACGCCCAGCGGGCCGGCGGTGCCGGAACTGATTAGAGGAACAATAGTATTCATATTTTGATTATTACGTGTTGAACGGGGAAGGAGCTTAAAAAATGAGCCGGAGCGGTCAATGCTAAATTAAATCGCGCCTCGCTCACTCATTTTGCGAACTCCGGATAAAACGGGTTGTGCTGCTTTTGTTCCGCGAGCGTGGTCAACGGCCCGTGGCCCGGGCAAAGAACCGTTTGATCCGGAAGCGTGAAAATATTCTGTCGATTCGTCCGCAAAGCTTCCTCGAAGGAAACCGCCCCGCCGCCCATCGAACAGCAGAAAATGGCGTCACCCACGACCGCGACCGGCGTTTCCAGGCCGGTGACAAAAAACGTGATCCCGCCGCGCGCATGGCCGCTGGTTTGACGTGACTCGACTTTCAAACTCCCCACCGAGAAAGATTTGCCGGGCTTGAATGGTTCCGCATCCGGGGTTGGCTCCAACTCGCAAACGTGCGCGGCGGCGCCGGTTTCTTTTTTCAACCGGCCCAGGTCGGCAATATGGTCCGGATGAATGTGCGTGAGCAGAATGAGTTTGATCTTGAGCGATTTTTCTCGCGCAAAATTCAGCATGGGTGTGGCGTCGGCCCCGGTATCGAACGCAACGGCTTCATGGGTTTTCGGGTCAAACACCAAATAGG